>JAKBFR010000063.1 GCA_021837545.1 Bacillota bacterium
TTAAAAACTCAAAGAACAAAAACAATAGGAATTTTACTTCCAGATATATCAAATCAATTTTACCCAGAGATTGTAAGAGGAGCTGAAGACGTTTCAAATATATACGATTACAATATAATATTGTGTAATTCAGACCTTGATATAGAAAAGGAAAAAGAATATTTAAGAGTACTTAGTGAAAAAATGGTTGATGGTGTAATTTATATGAGTAGTTCTTTAAATGAAGAAATTTTGGAACTAATCAATGAATTAAATTTAAAAACTATATTAGTTGAAACAAAGGATAAAGATGGATTACTACCAAGTGTAACTATTGATAATGTAAAGGGTAGTTATGATAGTACAAAATTTTTAATTGAAAAGGGAATAAAGGACATTGCATTTATAGGTGTTAAAAAAGATAATTTAAATGCTTGGGGAGATAGATATGTTGGTTATGAGAATGCCATGAAAGAAGCAGGCATTGAAATAGATCCAGATTTAGTATATCTTAACTCAATAAAGGTAAAGAGCGGATATGAAGGTATACAAAAATTCGTAAACCAAAATAAGAAATTTAATGGTGTTGTATGTGCATCTGATGATGTTGCAATGGGAGCAATAAATGCTTTAAGAGACAACGGACTTAGAATTCCAGAAGATGTAAGTGTTATAGGATTTAATGATAACTTTGCAGCATCAATATTTTATCCTAAAATTACAACAATATCTCAACCAACTTATGATATGGGTTCAGTTGCTATGAGAATGCTCATTAAGCTTTTAAACAAAAAAGAATTAGAGGAACCACATTACGTGTTAGAACATGAATTAATTGAAAGAGAAAGTACAATTTAAATAGAGAACTCAAAAGTGAGAATCCGAATTTTATATTTGGCTTCTCGAACTTTCCCTATGGGCATTTGTGATTTTGAGTGAATTACAAATTCAGCGACTAAATGAAGTCAAATTTCCTTATAATCAAAAACTGCTTTAAAATAGTTAAATTATTTTAAGCAGTTTTTTTGTACTTATAAAGAAAATGATAGACGAGAGCTTACAAACTTGAACTTACAGAAAAAGCAGAAGAAATAAGAGAAAAAGTGTATTTAATAATGAATGAATGGGATATTAAAGTTAGAAATTGTTTTACCAATGAAGAATCTCAAGAATTAATGAAATTATTAAATAAATTATCTAAAAGTGCGTTAATTACTAAGGAGGATATTTATGAATAGTCAGAACCGTTTAGGAGAAATGAAGGTAGGAAAATTATTATTAGAATTTTCAATTCCAGCTATTATAGGTATGTTAGTTAATACTTTATACAATATAATAGATAGAATATTTATTGGGCATATAGAGGGAATAGGAAGCCTTGCAATGGCAGGGGTTGGAGTAACCATGCCATTAATGTTTATAATTTTAGCATTTGGTATGTTAATTGGAATTGGTACAGCTACTAAAATATCAATAAAACTTGGACAACATGACAAAGAAGGTGCAGAGAAACACTTAGGAAATGCATTTACTTTAATAATAATAACAAGTATTTTTTTAACAATATTCGGACTATTATTTGCTAACCCACTTCTAAAAATGTTTGGAGCAAGTAAAAATATTATAGGATATGGAGAGCAATTTATTCAGGTGATTTTTATAGGATGTATATTTAATCTGATAAGTTTTAGTCTTAACCATTCAATTAGAAGTGATGGAAGTCCTAAAATAGCTATGGCATCAATGCTTATAAGTGCTATTATAAACATCATTTTGGATCCTATATTTATCTTTGGTTTAGGACTTGGAGTTAGAGGCGGAGCACTTGGAACTGTTGTTGCACAAATCATAAGTAGTATTTGGATTATATATTATTTTACTAAAGGATCTAGTACTCTTAAAATTAGAAAAGAGAATTTGAAGCTTGACAAAGAGGTCGTATTAAGTATCTGTGCCATAGGAATAGGTCCTTTTAGTATGCAGATTGCACAAAGCGCCGTTCAAATAGCTTCTAATAATTCACTACAATTATATGGAGGAGATCTAGCAGTAAGTGCAATGACAATAGTAAATAGTATAGCAATGGTATTTTTAATGCCTATTTTTGGATTAAATCAAGGACTTCAACCTATAATAGGCTATAACTTTGGAGCTGAAAAACATGATAGAGTTAAACAAGCAGTAAAATATGGGGTCATTACAGCTACTATAATAGTTACAATAGGCTTTATAGTGGTTGAAGGATTTTCAGAAAAATTAGTTATGATCTTCAATAATGATCCTTCACTTATAGAAATAACTTCCCATGGAATGAAGATATTCTTAATTATGTTACCATTTATAGGTGGACAGATTATAATTACTAATTATTTTCAATCAATTGGCCTAGTTAAGATATCAATGTTCTTAAGTTTGTTAAGACAAGTTATAATATTAATTCCTTGCCTTTTAATAATTCCAATGTTTATGGGGTTAGATGGAGTATGGATTGCTGGAGCAACATCAGATGTATTATCTGTTATAATAACATTGTTTGTATTAATTAAAACAACAAAGAGATTGGCACGAAGCAAAGAAGCATAAAAAATTGTGCTAGAAATTTAAAGAAATCAATAATAGGGATGTCTCAAAATAATTTTGAGACATCCCTATTATATTTAAAGGATTCCTTCGCTTTTTAAAATGTTTTCTAAATTTTGAACTCTATTAGATAAGCAGATAAATTTCTCTTTTAACTGTTCGTTTGAAGGTTCATTATCATTGATAAATTTCTCCATATCTTCGACAGCTTTTAAAGCTTCTTCTACATCTTGTTGAGCTATTTTTAAATTTGAATCTTTCATGAAAAATTCTCCTTCTGAAATTTAATTATGTTTAGTAATTATATCCTATCACTACTAAAAAATAAGTGCAAGGAATATAAATGTAAAGAATAATTATACTATGGGGGAGAATATGATAAATTATATTTGGTTTTTTTTAATATTTTGTGGAGTTTTAGTTGGATTATTAAGTGGAAATGGGGATATTATATCTAAAGCAATAATTAACTCTTGTGGCAATACTGTTACCTTCGTGATTGAACTTACAGGTATAATGTGTTTTTGGTGTGGTGTTATGAAAGTTGCAGAAAATAGTGGACTTACAGAAAAAATATCTAAAATATTAAAACCTATCCTTAAGCTTATTTTTAAAGAGGCTGCTAAAGATGAGAAAGCCTTAGGTGCTATAGTTATGAATCTTACTGCTAATATGATGGGATTATCTAATGCAGCAACACCTTTTGGTATTAAAGCAATGGAAGAGATGGATAGGCTTAATAAAGATAAAGAAACTGCATCTAATGATATGGCGCTCTTTTTGGTTTTGAATGCAACATGTATTCAATTAGTACCATCTACAATAATTTCTATAAGAGCTGCTTGTAATTCAGCAAATCCAGGCATAATAATATTGCCAACATTAATATCTACAGCAGCAGCGGCAGTAGTTGGAGTAATGTGTTGCAAAATATTACAAAGATATTTTTAGAATTAGAATAACAACCTCAAGACGACTAAGTTTGGAACAACTCCATTTAATAATTAACTTTACAGGAGGAATAATAGGACTATGTTAAATTATTTAAGTAAGAGCATAATACCGATAATATTTTTACTTATTATAACTTATGGCATGTTTAAAGGAAGAAAAGTTTATGAGTGGTTCATAGAAGGTGCTAGGGATGGCTTAAAGGTAACTTTGAGAATATTCCCATATCTTTTAGCTATGATAATTGCAGTACAAATATTCAAGGAAGCAAATTTGATGAATTTACTGAATAATTTAATAGCACCACTTGGAAATTTTATAGGATTGCCTAAGGATCTTATACCACTAATAATCATAAAGCCCTTATCAGGAAGTGGAGCTATTGGAATGTTTACAGATGTAATAAAAAGTTTTGGACCAGATACTAAGACTGGTCTTATAGCATCAGTTGTAATGGGGAGTACAGAGACTATATTTTATACAATTACAATTTACTTTGGAGCAGTAAAGGTAAAAAAAATAAGGCATACTTTGTGGGCAGCAATTTTTGCAGATATGACAGCAATAATTATGGCAATTTTTATGGTTAATATATTTCTTATTTAAGTACATTTATTAGTATTAAGGCATATTCCAGAAAATAATAAGTAAGTCAAAAATCGAAGGAGTGACTTATTATTTTCTTTCATATGCCTAATTTTTGGAGTATTATATTTAAAGAAAAGAAAATATTTGTAGGAAGAAAGAGGCTAGATAATGAATAAAGATGCATATATGGAAAACAGAATTAGATTTATGGATAATATAGAAAACAACTCAATGGTATTATTATTTGCAGGAAAGCCATGCAAAAAAACAGGTGATGAACTATATCAATTTACTCCAAATAGAAATTTTTATTATTTAACAGGGGTTCAAGAAGAAGAACATATAGTACTACTATCGAAATTTAAAGATATAGTAAGTGAAAAATTATTTTTAAAAGACTTAGATTTGCCTAAAGAAATGTGGAATGGAAGGACTTTAAGAGATAGTGAAGGAAGAGAAATATCGGGAATAGAAGATGTATTGTATATGAAGGATTTAAATTCTAATATAAATAGATTGATTAATGGTTCTGAAGAAATAAATCTATATTTAGATTTAGACAGAGAAACTATTGATGAAGTAGATTCTATTGCAAATATTTTTGCAAAAAAAATAAAAAACAAATATCCACAAGTTACAATAAAGAATCTTTCAAGTAAGATTGCACCGCTTAGAATGATTAAATCTGAACAAGAAATAGCAGAGATGCAAAAAGCTATAGAAATAACAATTGGTGGAGTAAAATCTTTAATGAAGAATGCAAAAGTTGGAATGAAGGAATACCAACTTGAAGCATATTTTGATTTTGAATGTAAAACTAAAGGGGTTAAGGACTTAGCATTTGGAACAATAGCAGCGGCAGGTAAGAATGCTACTATACTTCATTATGTAGAAAATAATAGTGAATTAAAAGATGGAGATTTAATTCTTTTTGATTTAGGAGCACAATGGAATTTATATAATGCAGATATTACAAGAGTTTTCCCTGTGAATGGAAAGTTTACAGATAGACAAAAGGAAGTTTATGAGGCCGTACTTAGAGTAAATAAAGCAGTTATTGAAAAAATAAAACCAGGAGTTGATTCTAAGGAATTGAATACGTGGTCTAGAGATTTAATCGCTAAAGAATGTATTAAGCTAGGAATCATAAAAGAAAAAGAAGAAGTGAGTAAATACTATTGGCATAGTATAGGGCATAGTTTAGGATTAGATACTCATGATTTAGGAATGCAAGGAAGAGAATTTACATTTGCAGAAGGAATGGTATTCACAGTAGAACCTGGAATATATATAAGTGAAGAAAGTATTGGAATAAGAATTGAAGATGATATTTTAGTTACTAAAACTGGCTGTGAAGTTTTAACAAAGAATATTATTAAGGAAGTTAACGAGATTGAAGAATTTATGAAATAATTACCACAATAGCGCCCATACCAAACATTATTTCATAATTTTGAAACATAGTATATTATCATCCTATCGAGTTATTTTCTTGAATTAAACTACTGCTTGATTAATATAAGTATATCGCAATACTTATATTTTGTGGATTTTATGGTGAATATTGAGGGAAATAAGAATTAGATTGATGTACAAGTGTCCTATTTTTACGATTAACTCCATTTAATTTTAAAATAATAATTGATTATATTAGCAAAATTGGTTACAATAATATAATAGTAAAAAACAAAATGCATTGAAAAGAAGAGTAATAAAATAAGCATTCTAAAAGAGAGTTAACATATGCTGAAAGTTAGCGTTTGTGAGTTTTATGAAGATGGTCTTAGAGCATATTTTTTGAGCCAATATTATTGGGTTAGGGAAGTACGGTAGCAACCGTTATATTGCAGGGTGATGATTGTCACCTATTGAGTTATTTATTGTGAAATAAGTAAGAATTAGAGTGGTAACGCGTATAATACGTCTCTATATAGGTTTTAATATACCTATATAGAGATTTTTTTATTTTTTTAAAATAAGGAGGAACACAAATAATGTGTAAAGATTGTAAAAAAACATACTATATAACTACACCGATTTATTATCCATCAACAAAGCTTCATATAGGAAATACCTATACTACTGTAGCTGCTGATGCACTAGCTAGATTTAAGAGGTTAACAGGCTATGATGTAATGTTCTTAACAGGAACAGATGAACATGGTCAAAAAATCCAAAGAATAGCTGAAGAAAAGGGAATTACACCAAAGGAACATGTAGATGAAGTTGTTGCTGGGATTAAAGATCTTTGGAGCATGATGAATATAAGCTATGATAAATTCATCAGAACTACTGATGATTATCATATTAAATCTGTTCAAGATATATTTAAGAGATTATATGATCAAGGAGATATATACAAGAGTTCTTATGAAGGATGGTATTGTACACCTTGTGAATCATTTTGGACTGATACTCAATTACAAAATGGAAACTGTCCAGATTGTAGTAGACCAGTTGAAAAATCAAAAGAAGAAGCTTATTTCTTTAAGATGAGTAAATATGCTGACAAATTAATAAAATATATTGAAGATAATCCAGAATTCATTCAACCAGAATCAAGAAAGAATGAAATGTTAAATAACTTTTTAAGACCAGGACTACAAGATCTTTGTGTTTCAAGAACTAGTTTTAACTGGGGAGTTCCAGTAACCTTTGATGAAAGTCATGTTGTATATGTTTGGATTGATGCATTATCAAACTATATAACTGCTCTTGGATATGGTCAAGACAATAAAGAGTTATATGAAAAATATTGGCCAGCAGATGTACATTTGATAGGAAAAGATATCTTAAGATTCCACACAATTTATTGGCCAATTATGTTAATGGCTTTAGATTTACCACTTCCAAAGCAAGTATTTGGTCATGGATGGTTACTTGTTGACGGTGGAAAAATGTCAAAATCTAAAGGTAATGTAGTAGACCCAGTTGTACTTGTAAATGAATTTGGAGTAGATCCTGTAAGATATTATTTATTAAAGGAAATCCCATTTGGAGCAGACGGATTATTTAATAATGAAATATTTATAAAGAAGATAAATTCTGACCTTTGTAATGATTTAGGTAATCTTTTATCAAGAACTGTGGCAATGATTGAAAAATATTTTGATGGGGAAATGCCAGCACAATCCGAAAAAGAAGCTATTGATGATGAGCTAATAAACTTAGCATTATCAGCACCGACTAAAGTTGAAGAATCAATAAATATATTAAATATACCACAAGCCTTGGAATATGTTTTTGAATTAATAGGAAGAGCTAATAAATATATAGATGAAACAACACCGTGGATATTAGCTAAAGAAGAAAGTAAAAAAGCTAGACTTGGAACAGTTCTTTATAATTTAGCTGAAAGTCTTAGATTTGCTTCAGTAATGATTTCAGCATTTTTACCAGATACAGCTAAGAAGATTAATGAACAAATAAATACTTCGGAAATCTCATGGGATTCTCTAAAAACATTTGATGGAACAAAAGCAGGAACAAGAGTAATTAAAACGGAAAACTTATTCCCAAGAATAGATGTTGATAAAAAGCTTGAAGAACTAGAAGCTTTAAAGGCTGCATCTATGCCAGTTAAGAGAGAAATAACGCCTATAAAGGAAGAAATCACAATTGATGATTTTGAAAAGCTTGATTTAAGAGTGGTTAAAGTATTAGCATGTGAACCAATAAAGGGAGCTAAAAAATTATTGAAATTAAAGGTAGATTTAGGTGGAGAAGAAAGACAAGTAGTTTCTGGAATAGCAAATTACTACAAACCAGAAGATTTAATAGGGAAAAATGTAGTATTAGTTGCTAATTTAAAACCAGTAAAGCTTAGAGGGGAATTATCACAAGGAATGATTTTATGTGCTGCAACTGATGATGATGGTATATTAAAAGCAGTAGATCCAGGTGAACTTGAGACTGGAAGTATAGTAAGATAATCAGATAAGTGAAAGTCCAAATCTATGAATTGGTTCCTTGAACTTAATTAACTCATTTATGAGTTAACATCATATAAAAATGATTTAGTGTGAATCGCTTACTCTGTGAGTACTCATCTAATGTTAGGAAGAGGAGTTTCATATGTAAATAATACGAATTAATTAAAATGTAGCGTAGCCACTTTAATATAGGCAAAAAAATAGAACGTCTCACTTAGGGGAGTGAGGCGTTCTTTAACCATATAAAAATATCGGTTAAAAGGGGTAAATAATAATGCTTTAACTACTTTACAATTTAAATTTTACGGCAAAAGTATGTCAATTGGGTGTCAAAAAACATAAATTTGTAGAAATTAATTAAAGTTATAAGTTAGTTTACGAGACCGTATTAGATTTGTGTAAAAGCGAATAGACTACTGTGTTTTTTACGTGTTTTAATGATAGATTCAAAATGAAATACTACAAAAATAAAAACAGTATTTCCAGTATATTTTGATTACTTATGCAAATGCTATAAATATGGTTTTGTGTGAGTAAGTGGATAAAATTTAAAGGTATCATTTAAATTTTTATTCTCAGAAAACATTTACAAAAAAACTATTGACATTATTATGTTAACGTTTTATACTTTAGTTAACCGGATTACTTAACCGGTTAAGCAAAGAAGAGGTGAGTATATGAATAAAGTTTGTATTCTTGGAAGTATTAATATGGATATGGTTGTTTCAGTAAATAAAATGCCACTAGTTGGAGAAACAATTTTTAGTGATAAGTTTAAATTAGCTCATGGTGGTAAAGGTGCTAATCAAGCAGTTGCATCACAAAGACTAGGATCAGAGGTATATATGATAAGCAAAGTAGGTCAAGATGCTTATGGATTGCAAATAGTAAATAGCCTTGAAAAAGAAAATATAAATATTAAAAGTATATTTAAAGATGATGTTAAACCGACAGGTACAGCAATAATAACTGTAAATAATGAAGGTAATAATTCAATAATAGTTGTACCAGGTGCAAATATGGCTCTTAATTTAGAAGAAATATATAAATGTAAAGAAGTTATAGCTAGTAGTGACATAATAGTATCTCAATTCGAGACACCAATTGAAGTTACTATAGAGGCTTTTAAAATTGCAAAGGAAAATGGAGTTATTACAATTTTAAATCCTGCCCCAGCAAAACAAGTTCCTAACGAGTTGCTTAAATACACAGATATTATAGTACCGAATGAGACAGAAGCTACAGCACTTACAGGAGTAAATGTTCAAGACTTAGAAAGTGCAAAAAAAGCTGCAAACATATTTCTAAATAATAAAGTTAAATATGTAATCATCACATTGGGTGATAAGGGTGCAGCTGTGATATCAAAAGAAGATGGAATATTAATCCCTGCATATAAAGTTAATGCAATAGATAGTACGGCAGCAGGAGATTCATTTATTGGAGCAATAAGTACTAAAATAACAAAATCTAATTTAAACATTAATGCATTAGTAGAAGCAGTTAAATTTGGGAATAAAGTTTCTGCTATAGCAGTTCAAAGAGAAGGGGCACAACCTTCAATACCATTTTTAAAAGAAATTAATGAGATTTATAAGGAGGAGTAAAAATGAAGAAAATTGGAATTTTAAATGGAGAAATTTCTAGTGTAGTTTCAAAAATGGGACATAAAGATTTAATAGCTATAGGAGATTGTGGGTTACCAATACCTGATAAAACAAAAAGGATAGATATAGCGTTATCAAAAGATATACCTAGTTTTATAGATACATTGAAGAACGTATTATTAGAACTTCAAGTAGAAGAGGTAATCTTAGCCACAGAAACAGAAGAAAATAATCCTAAAGTTTTTTCTGAAATAAAAAGACAATTCCAAAATGTGAAATTTACTTTTATAACTCATGAAGAATTAAAAATAATGTTAAATGAGTGTAAGGCTGTAATTAGAACAGGAGAGCAAACTCCTTATGCGAATATAATTCTTAGATCTGGAGTGATTTTTTAAGGAGGCGTAATTATGGAAAAAAATATCCCTTTCCTTGAAATGAAAGGCATATCAAAGACTTTTCCTGGAGTAAAGGCACTTGAAGATATAAATTTAAGCTTATATAAAGGAGAAGTACTAGCTCTTTTAGGGGAGAATGGTGCTGGAAAATCTACATTAATGAAGATTTTAAGCGGTGTTTACCAAAAAGACGATGGTAAAGTTATTATACAAGGTACAGAGGTAGATATAAAAAATGTAAAGGAAGCTGAAAAATTAGGTATATCAATAATACATCAAGAGTTGAGTGTTTTACCTAATTTAACAGTTGCAGAAAATTTATTTTTGGGAAATGAAAAAATAAATAAATTAACTAAAAAGCTAGATAGAAAAGCGATGAATAGCATGTGTAAAGATTATCTAAAACAAATAGGATGTAACGTTGAGCCAGATGAGTATGTTAAAAATATAAGCATTGGAGAAATGCAAATGCTTGAAATAGTAAAAGCAATTTCTAAAAATTCCAATGTAATAGTTATGGATGAGCCAACAACAGCCTTAACAGATACAGAAACAGAGAACCTTTTTAAAGTTGTTCAAATGCTTAAAAGTAAGAATATAGCAATAATATATATATCTCATAGATTAGACGAAATTTTTACTATTTGCGATAGAATAAATGTTTTAAGAGACGGGAAATATGTAGGTGAAGTTAAAGTGAAGGATGTTACCAAAGATGATTTGATAACTATGATGGTAGGAAGAAAAATGGAAGAACAATATCCATATAAAGAACCAACTAACGTAACACCTATATTAAAATTGAAGGATATTTGTTTAGAAGGTGTTTTAAAATCAATTAATTTGGAAGTAAGAGCAGGAGAAATCCTTGGAATGTCAGGCCTTATGGGTGCAGGTAGATCAGAAGTTGCAAAGGTTATCTTTGGAGAATATAAAAAAACGAGTGGTTCTATTGAGATAAATGGAAAACAAGTAAATATTAATTGTCCTAAAGATGCAATAAATAACGGAATAGCATATTTATCAGAAGATAGAAAAAAAGAAGGACTTATATTACCTTTATCAGTGAAAGAAAATATGACATTGGCTTCTTTAGATAAGTTTGAAAAGAAAATGTTTCGTATAAATAAAGCTGATGAAAAAAATATAGTTGATGAACATATAAAAAAATTATCAATTAAAACACCTAGTCAAGACCAGTTAATAAAGAATTTAAGTGGTGGTAATCAACAAAAAGTTATTATAGCAAAGTGGCTTATACAGTCGCCTAAAGTTTTAATAATAGATGAGCCAACAAAAGGTATAGATGTAGGTGCAAAAAAAGAAATATATGATGTGCTAAATACGTTAAAAGCTGAAGGTAAAGCAGTTATTATGATTTCTTCAGATATGCCAGAAGTACTTGGAATATCAGATAGAGTAGTAGTAATGCATGAAGGAAGAATAACTGGAGAGTTAAGCAGGAAAGAAGCAACTCAAGAAAGTATAATGAAATTAGCAATTGGAGAATAAAAAGTGGTTTAATTTTTTATAAGGGAGAGTTAAAGATGAATAATATAAAAGATAATTTATTAAAATATAAATCTATTTTAGCATTAATTATATTATGCATAATTGTTAGTGTAATTTCACCAACATTTTTACAATTATCAAATTTAAGGAATTTATTTACTCAAATTTCTGTAAATGCAGTTATATCATTAGGAATGACTTTTGTAATACTTACAGGTGGAATAGATTTGTCTGTAGGATCAATTGTTGCAATAGCGGGTGCAGTAGCAGCTGTAACTATAAAAAATACAGGAAGTATATCACTAGGAATATTAGCAGCATTATTTACAGGGATTTTAGTAGGGTTTATTAATGGAATAATTGTTTCAAAGGGAAAAATCCAAGCATTTATAGCTACTTTAGCTACACAAACTGTATTTAGAGGAGTTACTTATGTATTTACTGGAGGTAATCCTGTATCAGGGTTAGGTAGTGATTTTGTCAAACTAACTAATAGTAGAATATTAGGTATACCTGTTCCAGTTATTATTACCATAATTGTATTTGCAATTTGTGCGTATGTTTTGACACAAACTAGATATGGAAGATATGTATATGCAGTTGGTGGGAATGAAGATTCATCAAGACTTTCAGGTATAAATGTTAATAATATTAAAAATTGGGTATATGTTATATCTGGTGCTACAGCTGCAATTGCAGGAGTTATTGTTACAAGTAGAATAGGATCAGCAGCACCAACAGCTGGTAGTGGATATGAATTGGATGCAATAGCAGCAATAGTTATTGGTGGTACAAACTTAGTTGGCGGAGAAGGAACAATACTTGGAACAATAATAGGGGTTCTAATTATTGGAGTCTTAAATAATGGTTTAAATCTTATGGATGTTTCAGCCTTTTATCAAACAATAGTAAAGGGATTAGTAATACTATTAGCAGTTTTAATAGACAAGAAAAAGGCTAGCTAATACATAAAATATTTAGGGTAAAGAAAAATACGATATTACTAGTTAAATCTTAAAGTATTCCTTAAAGATATAGCTAATAAAATTTATTTAAAACATTTTTAGGAGGGAATTTTATGAAAAAA
>JAKBFR010000064.1 GCA_021837545.1 Bacillota bacterium
TACTTCGTCAGAATCTAAACTAAATCCTTCTGCAATTAAAATTTGACTTTGAACTATATCTATTCCTGTAACCATTTCAGTAATAGTATGTTCAACTTGAACTCTTGGATTCATTTCTATAAAGTAATGATCACCATTCTTATCAACTAAAAATTCTAACGTTCCTGCACTTCTATAACCTACAGATGTAGCTATTTTTAATGCATCTTCACATATTTGTGCTCTTTTTTCTTCTGTCAAAGATAATGCAGGTGCAATTTCAATAACTTTTTGATGTCTTCTTTGAATAGAACAATCTCTTTCATAAAGATGTACTATATTACCATACTTATCACCTAAAACTTGAATTTCAATATGTTTTGGTGCTTCTATATATTTTTCAATGAACATATCATCTATACCAAAAGCTTTTTTAGATTCATTTTTAGCACTTCTGAAAGATTCGATAAGTTCATTTTCACTTCTTACTATTCTCATACCTCTACCGCCACCACCAGCAGCAGCTTTTATCATTACAGGATATCCACACATTTTAGCAATTTCAGAAGCTTCTTCTTCTGAAGATATTGCCCTTTCCACACCAGGTATTACTGGAACCCCAGCATTTTGGGCAACTATTTTTGATTGAATCTTATCACCTAATTGTTCCATCATTTCTGCTTTTGGACCTATAAATTCTATTCCAGCTTCTTCACATCTTCTAGCAAATTCAGAATTTTCAGATAAGAATCCATATCCTGGATGTATAGCATCTACGTGCTTTTTTAATGCAAGACTTATTATTTCATCAATATTTAAATAAGCTTCAACTGGTCCTTTATTTTTCCCAATTAAATATGCTTCATTAGCCTTAGTTCTAAAAAGAGACAGTTTATCTTCCTCTGTATATATAGCCACTGTTCTTATGCCAAGTTCATGACATGCTCTAAATATTCTTATTGCTATCTCGCCTCTATTGGCAACTAGTACTCTTTTAAATTTTTTCCCCAATTAAAATACACTCCTTTAATATGTCTTGATTTTTTATTTATAATATATGAATTATTTTTTTTGCACAGCAGTTTATTAAAAGCTAATTATGCAATTTTTACAACTCACATGTAGTCATTATATAAATTTTTTATTCAAAATTAATATCTTAGATTATAACATATTTCATGCTATTTTACACATATTTTTTATCTTTTCTATTAATTTTTACATGATTTTCATTGTAATATCAATCTATTTTTTTTACGAATATGAAATATTTTTTTTTTATTCTTTCATTTTTCTGCAATCCAATTACAATTTATCAAATTAATTTTAAGTCAATTCTGATGTACAATTTGGACATCTTGTTGCATCAATGTGAATTTCACTGTAGCAATGTGGGCACTTTTTCTTGTTTTCAACAGGTATTTCTTCTTTCTTTTTTGAAAATCTATTAATTTGCTTTATAACTATAAAAATTGAAAAAGCTACTATTAAAAAATCTATAATATTGTTTATAAATAAACCATAATTTATTGTAGCAACACCCGCCTCTTTAGCTTGTTGTATAGTTGTAAAATCTCCATTTCCCAACGTAAAAAATAAATTAGAAAAATCAACTTTACCCATGAGTATACCTACTATAGGCATTACAATATCATTAACCAAAGATGTAACAATTTTACCAAAAGCACCCCCAATAACAACACCGACTGCTAAATCTACTATATTTCCTTTCATTGCAAATTCCTTAAATTCTTTTAACATTAATATCTCTCCTTTTAATTGCTTCTATTCTCTACTAATTTAACTTTTTTATTCTTGATCTATAATTTCACAATGTGTTTTTTCGCGTTAATCTTGTAATTTATCTTTCTTTATATTTTATATTGAAGTCGAACATATATTTCTTAAAAAGTCATAATTCCCCCAAATTGTTACGTTATTTTATCTTTTAGTCTACCTTTATCAGCCCTTATATGCAAGTATAATTATACCATCTACAACTTCCGTTGACCTTTTATCTAAAATTCTTTATTAGAATTGACGTCAATTATTACAAGTATTATAATAACTATAATAAATATTGTAATAATGAAAGGAATACTAATATGAAGCAAATTATCAGTAATACTGCTCAAGTTAAAAACTATAACGTACAAATAGTAAAGAATGCATTTAAAGCACTGTCAAGTGGAACAAAAACAACTATTTCCAGAATTACAGGCCTTAGCGTTGCAACTTGCAATACAATCCTAAATGAACTAGATGCTACTGGAGAAATTTTGGAAGTCTCAAGTAAATCTTCTAGTGTTGGAAGGCCAGCAAAAGTTTATCGGTTTAATGAAAATTATTTCTATATATGTTGTATTTACATGAGTTATGAAAACAATCAAAATATTTTAAACTATGCAATTGTGAATATTTTAGGAAATATTATAAAAGATGAATCTATGATAAAAGACTGTATTGACTATAATGAGATAGAAAATCTAGTTCAAGAACTTATACATCAGTACAATAATATAGATGCCATCGGTATTGGTATCCCCGGTGTAGTAACCCGAAAAAATGTCATCGATTTTTGTGATATTGAAGAATTGGCTAATTGTGCCTTAGCAGAGCGTTTAACAGATAAGTTTGGAAAACATGTTGTAATTGGAAATGATATGAATTTAATTGCCTATGGATTTTATCAAGCAGAAGAATATGAGGAAAATACCTCCATAGCAGTAGTTTCATTTTTTAAGGATAATTGGCCTGGTTCAGGAATTATTGTAGATGGACATATTATTCATGGAAATACTAATTTTGCGGGTGAAGTTTCTTATCTACCCTTTGGTTGCACACATAATGAACAGAAGCAACTGTTAAAGGATAGGGCAGGTATTATTCAAATCGCATCAAAAACTATATGTTCTTTAGCTGCAATTATCAATCCAGAAACAATTGTAATGACAGGAAAAATACTGACAGATTCTATGTTGAAAGAAATATGTGATTCAGTCAGTGAAATCATTCCCACAAAACATATACCACAAATAATATTAGAAAATAATATTAATAAATATTATTTAAATGGTTTAAGTTCAATGACTTTGGAATATTTAAATAATTAAATAAAAAGAAAGAAGGAATTTAAAATGGGTTGGCTAGATTTACACATGCATTCAGATGTAAGTAATGATGGTGAATTTTCACCGAAAAAATTAATGGAGTTGTGCTTAGAACGTTCTATAAAAGTAACTGCTTTAGCAGATCATAATTCTGTTAGAGGTATTGAAGAAGCCAAATTATATGCAGATCAATGGGGCATTCAATTAATTCCAGCAATAGAATTAGATTGTACGTTTAGAGATGTGGATTTACATGTCTTAGGCTATGACATTGATCCTAATTATGCAGATTTTAAAAAGGTAGAACAAAGTGTTGAGAATCAAGAAATCGGAACATCAAAGAAACGCATGGAACTTGTGAAAAACATGGGCATTGCCTTCGATTACGATGAGGTTATGAGCCTTTCAAGAAATGGTGCTGTAACCGGAGAAATGATTGCAGAAGTGGCACTTAATGATGATAGGAATAAGAACAATACATTGATGCAACCATTTTATGCAGGTGGAGATCGAAGCGATAATCCTTATGTAAATTTCTATTGGGATATTTGTTCTAGTGGAAAAGGAGCGTATGTGCCTATGCAATTTATGAGTCTTTCTGATGCCATTGAATTAATTCGTGCTGCTGGTGGTGTTCCTATTTTAGCTCATCCTGGTAATAATGTAAAAGAAGATGAAGAGCTTCTGCATGGTATTGTACAAGCTGGAATCATTGGAATGGAAGTATATAGTAGTTACCATTCTCCAGAGCAAATTCAATTTTATTCAAGGCAAGCAGAAAAATATAATTTAATTAAGACTCTTGGTAGTGATTTTCATGGAAAAACAAAACCTTCAATAGAATTAGGTGGTGTTGATTGTCAAAATTCAGAAGAAGAACTTTATCAATCATTAATCAAAAAAATTAAGGCTTAATTTATTTCTTTTAATACTAAACTGCTACAAATTATTTAAATAAATTAATAACTTGTAGCATAGTTTAAAAAGAGAAAACTAATATATTTATACATATTATCTACAAATTTACACAACCGAACAAAAAGGTATATTATTGTAGTAAAATATATGTTTAAGTTTAGCTATTGATTTTGTTTTTTGTACTCTTTTATTGATACACCAGTATATTTTTTAAACCAATTACTGAAGTAATTGGGATCATCAATTCCGATTTTTTTTGATATTTCATAAGCCTTTGCATTAGGATTCTTTAGCATTTCAATAGCTATTTTCATTTTTGTATTCATAATATATTCTGAAAAAGTTTCATCAGTTTTTTCCTTAAATATTCTGCTTAAATAACTTGAATTAACATAAAAATATTCAGCTACCAATTTCAAAGATAAATCATGATTAGATATATTTTGAACTATAAATTTTTTTATTTGTTCTATATTTAAAGTTTTATCTCCAGTTTCATAATTATCACTAAAATTTATTATATTATTAAATGTAACCATTTTTTCTTTAATATTGTTATATTCTTTTTTCTTTAAATGTTCAGCCAAAATTTCCTTTTTCAATTTTAAAACTGAATTCTTCAGCTCCTCTTCGTCTATAGGCTTAAGTATAAAATCACTTACGCCTATCTTTATACTTATTTTTGCATATTCAAATTCATCATAACCTGTAATTACAATTACTTTAATATCCGGATATCTTTCTAAAATACCTTTGCTCATATCCAATCCATTTGTTATAGGCATATTAATATCTGTTAAAATAATATCTGGCTTATCTTTATTTATTAAATTCAAGCCCTCTACTGCATTAGAAGCTTCTGCAATTATCTTTATTCCAATTTTATTCCAATCAATACAATTCTTTATTAGATTTCTAATTAAATACTCATCATCAATTATCATAACTTTTATAATGCTATCCATAAATTAATTCACTTCCTCTTTCGAATATTCATTAGGGTAATCTAATTCCTAAATCTAGGCATTTTAATTATTATTTTTGTGCCAATATTTTTTTTACTTTGAACAATAAACTCATATTCTTCACCATAAAATACTCTTAATCGTTCTTTTGTAGTTCTTACTCCAATACCTGTTGTTTTATTCTCAATGATATTTTTTATTTGTAACTCATCCATACCGCATCCATTATCCTCTAACATTAATACAACTTTTTCTTTTTCAATATGGGTAGAGATTCTTATTTTTCCTTTTTCTTTTTTATCTCTAATACCATAAATAGAATTTTCAACTAAGGGCTGTAACACTAGCTTTATTATTTCAAAGTTACTACACTTAGTATCTAAATCATACTCAACCTCAAACATATCTTGATATCTTATATTCTGAATTATTAAATAACTTTTCACAGTTTTTATCTCTTCTTCTACAGTTATGATATCTTTTCCGTTATTCAAACTTGTCCTATAAAACTTTCCTAAAGCTTTTATCATTTCATATATTGTTTTATTTTTTCCTGATAAAGCCAAAGAATTAATAGTATCAAAAGTATTATATAAAAAATGAGGTTTTATTTGTGACATTAACAAATTTAATTCTGTTTGTCTTTTTAACTTTTCATCTTGTCTTATTTTATCTAAAAGCAAATTAATTTGAGAAATCATAATATTATAGCCTTTTTTCAGCTCTCCTACTTCATCATTATAAGTTTTTATGTTAACAATATTAAATTCACCACTTTCAATATCTTTCATTGATTCACAAAGCTTTTTTATAGGTTTTGTAATGAATTTTGATATTATTATTGACCCAATAATAATTAATATGAAATTTATAACACTAAAATATATAAGAAAATATTTAATATACTTTGTTTGTTCAGGTAGTTCATTATATTGCATTACAGTAATTAATCTCCAGTTATAATTTGGAGTCTTAAGACTTGATATAAAATAATCTTGTTTATCCACTCTTTCCTCTGAAAATTCCACTTTAGAATCCGAGTAATTATCCTTTTCCGTTCTATTTAATATTTCAATACTAACATCAGGTTTTATTATTAATTCATCCATTTCATTTTTTATAATTAACTTGGTCCCATATTGGTTACCCAATTTTAAACTTAAATTATAAAATGCATTTTCATCTATATTTATAATTAACATACCAATCTTCTGACCAGTATTTATATCGTTTATTACTCTTATAAGCGATACATAGTTATTTCCATTGCCTTCAAAAAATCCTCCACCATTTAACTTTAAAATATAACCGCCTTTATTATTTAGTAACTCATCATACCACTCACAGCTTTTAATTTTTTCAAGTTCAAAATTCTTATAGAAAACATTTTCAGAATAATATTTATTCCCATTATTATCCAATATGTATATGGATGATATATTAGAATTAAAGTTCGTGAATTGTATTAGGTAATTACTAATGTCATCATATTCAGATTTTTCATTATAATTCTTTTTCAATGTATTTTGAACGTTATAGCTTGATATAATCATCTTTGATGTATCATTTACATTATCAATTATCATACTGGTATTAACTTCTGCACTCTCTAAAACCTCAACCGAACTTTGTTTCATCTTCTCTAAACTATATATCTTGTTAATTTTATTATATGTAAAATTAAGTATAACCGTTGAAAGTATGAAAATTATTGAAAAATATATAATAATTTTTATACTTATTTTTGAATTTAAGTATTTATTTTTCCAATTGTTTAATCTAAATTTATTATACATCTCCATCATATCCTTATTATTCTATATTCTCCATTTTTTTTGCAAAGTCTTCTGGACTTATTTGTCCCTTAAATAATTGATGTACTAATTCTTTATATACATCTCCCTTTTCTTCACCTAAGTAAATATCCTGATTTAACATATATGATGCATCACCTGCTATCTTTTCTAATTCCTCGGAAAGATTATTTATTTTATTTTTATCATCATTATACTTCCAAGCTGGTAATCCTGACCCAAATTGAAAATACTTTTTTGATAAAGTTTCAGATATGAATTTTGCTGCATCAACAGCCTCTTTTTTATATTTTGAATTATTACTTACCATCAAATATTCTACTGCTCCACCCACGAATTCTTTATCATTTCCTTGAGCTCCATTTATTATTGGAAATTCCTTAACAATAACGTTATCCTTTACAGAAGGTTCCATATTTTTTAATTCTCCTATAAACCAATTCCCTGTATAATACATAGGTATTTCTCCTTGTTTGAATAGAATTTCAGATTCATCTCTTGTAAGTTCCAAATTCGACTCATTGAAGGCTTTCAGATCTATTAATTCCTTTAATTTATAAGCAGCTTTTAATATTGTATTTTTTTTAGCTGTGCCTGTATGAGCATCATTAAGTCCACCTAGTCCACCCTCTCGCAATGCTAATATATCGTAATAAAACATTCCAGTCCAAGTGTCTTTTTCCCCCACCAATAAAGGTGTTATACCTTTATTTTTAAAAGCCTTAACAGCATCTAAAAATTCATCATAGTTATCTGGTATTTTAATATTAGCTTCATTGAAAAGTTTTGTATTACAATAAAATGTTCCAACTGATAAATCAATCGGTAATCCATATATATTATCTTTATAAGTTACGTTATTCAGCATTCCATCATTAATTTTATTCTTTGTATCATCATCAAGATATTCATTAAGGCTTAATACTTTTCCAGATTCTATAAATGGTTTACTAAAACCACCTCCCCAAGAATAAAATATATCCGGTAACTCATTTGTAGCAAAAGCAGTTTTTATTTTCGTTTTATATCTTTCATTTTCTACAGTTTCAATCTTAATTTGAACATCAGGATTATTCTTGTTCCATTCTTCTACTGTTTCTTCAACAATTTTTCCATTAGCTTCTTTTGACGTTTGCGACCATATATGCCACATTGTTAATGTTATTTTTTCTTTATTACCTATATTATTTTTAGAATTTAAAGAGCAACTATCTAAATTAATTAAGAGTATTAACATTATAAAAAATGTAAATATTCTTCTCATAATCATCCCTCCTAGCAAATACTAGTGCTTAATCATTTACAGAGTTAATCAAGTATTCATCAATATACTTATTATCTTTTAAATTAAATGATTTATCTGATGTCTAGCCGCTGTAACACTCCCACTTCTATAAGTGGGAGATAACAGCGGCTAGACCCTAGATAAGTTCAACTAAGATTCAGATGGGGATCAAACCCCACCTGAATCAAGTTTCACTTGATATTCCTTAACTAAATATTAAACTTGTTAACTATTTCATTTAAGTTTAAAGCTAATTCGCTCTGGTTTTCTGCATTAATGGCAATCTGTTCTACTTCATAAGTTACTTCATTTATACTACTTAATATATTTCCAGAATTATTTTGAGATTGCTCTATATTAACTATAAAGTTTTTCATTGTATCGCTTACTTTATTCACATTCATATTTATTTCTTCAACCATAGTAGCAATTTTCTCAGACATTGTATTAATAAACTTAGCATCACTTTCATAACTTTTACTAGATTCTATCATAAATTCATAATCTCCATTTACATCTTTTTCTATATACTGTAAAATACCTTTTGAATTTTCTGACAAATAATCAAATACACTTTTTATTTCCTCTACAATTTGATGAATACCGCTTACTGTAGATATGGATTCCTCTGCTAGCTTTCCAACTTCATCTGCAACAACAGAAAAGCCTCTACCAGCTTGCCCTGCTCTGGCAGCCTCTATACTTGCATTTAATGCTAAAAGATTTGTTTGTGATGCAATATTAACTATAGATCCTGTCAAGTTCTGTATTTCCTTAACTATTTTTCCTCTTTCTATAGCTTCCTTAATTTTTTCATTCTTTTCTTCATATATCCTTTTTGATGCTTGTCTAGATGCTTGACTCTTTTCCATAATATAATTAGATTTAGCTTTTATATCTATGGATTTTTCAACTTCTTTACTCACTATTTCAGCTAAATTATTTATATTGGTATCAATTTTTTGAATCTATGAAACAAATTTTTCAGTTGAGGCATTTGATTGCTGTGCTCCCATAGCTATTTCATTTGTTGATTCATTTATATAAAAAAGTTTAGAGCTTATTTCTTGAACGGATGCTGCTAACTCTTCAGATGAAGCAGATAATTCAGTTGAATTATCTAAAATTATCTTTATAAGTTTTTTTATATTTTTCAAAGCAGTATTAAGGGCAATTCCAGTCTGTGCAAACTCGTCTTTTCCAGCAATTATTATTTCTTCTGAAAAGTTATATTGTGCGAGATTGTTAGCATAATCTTTAATTTTATTTAATGGTATCAATATATTTCTTGTCATAGAAAAACCTAGCACTAACGTAAAAACTAATCCTATTATTATAAACGTTGTTATTTCTATCTGAACATTTTTATGTAAATTTATGTTATTATTATTTTCCTCTTTAGCATTAAATGAACTGTAATCTATTAATTTAGTTAATGATGCCACTACCTTGCTTCGTGATACCTCTAAATTTTTATACTCTGTCAAATCTGTATCATATTTATTTGTATTAATAAATTGTAACATATTATTGCTTTTTTCTTTATATCTTTCATAATTTTCATTAAAGTTAGAAAGTTCTTTTTTTTGATAATCATCTAAATTTAATTCAGAATACTTTTCTATGAGTAAATCTCCTTGTTCAAAGCTACTTGAAACATCAGCATTCAATTTTTTTATCATTAATTCATCTTTTTCATAACTTAAGCTTAATATACTATTATTTATTGTCAATGAGTTTTCATTTATTTTGTGTAAAATATCTACGGATGTGAACTCAGTATCATACATAATATTTGACGCAATATTAATTTTTTCTAAACTTCTTAACCCTATATTTCCTACCAATGCAATAATTATAAATAATAATGCATACGAAAATGTTAATCTCTTTCCCACCTTAAAATTATTCCAAAATGTTAATCTTTTTCTCGTCTTAAAATTACTCCAAAATCTCATACTTTAAAACCTCCTATAAAAATCTGCTTCCTAAACTATGTATTTCCTATAATTCTCAAAATTATTGAAAAATTGGGCTTTATTATAATTATATAATAAAGTTTAGGGACTTGATTTCATCTACTCTTTAGACATTCACTCGCTCTTACCATTGGAAATACTTGTTTAAGCAAAATTCAAATTATTCACATCGTAATATTACATATAAATGCTTAATTAGATAATAGTAAAAAGGGCAATCCAGTAAAAATATACTACAGTAGACCATCTTAGACCTGAATATGTAAAACAAAGTAACTTTCTTTATATCACATACCAAATAAATGTTGCCATTTACTATTCTAATACTTCTATACTACTAGAGACATATTAAACATCTGAATTAACCCTTTTTAATTTTGAATTTTATTTATATTTAATTATTATTTTGTTTCAGTTGTAAATTGTTTTTGTTTTTCTTTTCCGTAGTCAACAATTTTATCTGAAGTTACCCATTGAACTGGCACTGGATAAACGTCATCTACTTTTTCACCTTTTATTTTCTTATCTAATGTATCTATTATTGTTTTTCCAATTGCATAAGAATCTTGGTCAACAATACCAGATATTAAATTGTTGCTTATACCATTTTCCCAAGTTGGAGTATAGTCAAAACCAAAGTGATATATGCTTCCAGCCTTACCTTGAGATTTTATAGCTTCCATTACACCTGTATCTGGACCTTCTGATCCTAATGAGAATACAGCCACCATATCTGGATTTGAAGTTATTTGACCTTCTAATTGTCTTTTTGATTCTGCCGATTGATCATTATCTTGAATTGGCTCTAACCATTGGAAATTCTTAGCATCTGCTCCCATAACTTTTTCAAAACCAGCTTTTATTCCCTCTTGTCTATATGTCATGGTTGTTTGAGTTAAATTTACAGCTGCTAATGCAATTTTACCTTTTGTAATACCTTTTTCTTTTAAAGCTTTAGCACCATTTTCTCCAAGTTGCCCTCCTGCTAACTTATTATCTGTTCCTATATAAGATGTTCTATTTTCTTTTGTCTTTACATCTGCATCAAAAGTTACTACTGGAATCGCTTTATCGTTTGCTTCTTTAACCTTCTTATCAAACATATCTGGGTCCATTGGAGCAATTGCTATTCCTGCCGCTTTATTTTTTATAGCTTCATCTAGAAAACCTATATGTTTTTCATTCTTTTGTGTTTCATTTGGTGGTGATGTTTTAACTATTAAGTCATATCCTAATGCCTTAGCCTCATCTTCAGCCGCCTTCTTCATAGGAGACCAATAAGCTCCTGTATCAACTATTGGGATAAAGTAAATAACCTTTTTTCCACTTGTACTTGCTGTTCCCTCTGTTTTTGTCTTTGTTCCACATCCTGCTAAGCTACCAACAATAACTACTGTTGATAATAACGCAATAATTTTCTTCTTCATAAAATTTTTCCCCTTTCGTAATTTCAATATTTCATATGTGTTGTTATATTTTATAAAGCTTTATTCAGTAAATTCTTAAATTATTAACCACGTAAAATCTACTGAATTAAGCCTAAATAACACTTTTAAATTAACCTTTTTTATTAAATAAACTTCCTTTTCTATAGAAATCCACAATTATAGCAAGTACAATAACAGCTCCTGTTACAGCTTGTTGTAAGAATGAGTTGATTCCTAATATAGCTAATCCACTTTGGAACACTTGTATAGTAAATATTCCAACCATAGCTCCTCCGATAGTTCCTACTCCTCCACCAAATTGGACTCCACCCATAATTGCCCCTGCCATTGCAAACAAATCTGGACCATTTATTTCACTTGGAGCACCAACATTTATACTTGACATTAATAGGATTCCAGCTATTGCAGCTAAAACTCCTTCAATTGCATACACTTTTACAACATGTTTATTTACATTTATTCCTGATAATCTTCCTGCTTCTTTGTTTGATCCAACTACATAGCAATATCTACCAAATCTTGTGTTTTTCATTAAATAAGCCATGACTATAACTATTATGATAAATACTATAGTGTTAGTATGTATTATTGATATACCAGCTTCTGTGTTAGAAAGATTGTAAAACCAGTCTGGAACTCCTTTAATATAAATTCCATTTGTGAAAAATAGTATTAATCCTCTTATTAGATAGCTTGTACCCATCGTAAGTATAAAAGATTCTAATTTAAATTTTGTAATCAGTATTCCATTGAATACTCCCCAAAGTCCACCTACCAATAATCCAGCAAGTAAAGAAACTGGCATACTAACTCCCTTTACAGCTAAATAAGCTACTGTACATCCTGAAAATGCAGCTATTGCACCTATTGAAAGATCAACGCCTCCAGTTACTATTACCATGGTAATGGCAACAGTCATAATTCCTACAGTAGGAATTTGCCTAAAGAAATTCGAAGCATTTGCTACTCCTAAAAAGTCAGAACT
>JAKBFR010000065.1 GCA_021837545.1 Bacillota bacterium
AAATTTTGAATATTTTTTAATTTTTTTTATATAAGTAAGTCTTAAAGACCACCTAATAAACACACTAAATATTTAGCTATTAAAGTCTTATTTCCAACATTGCACATATAAACAATATTATAAATAATATTATTTATAATATTTTAAACCTTATACTATTTAACTAGTTCTTCTCCTAATTTCTTAATAAGATTTGTTTGTTTTTTAGTTGGCGAATCTTTAACTGCTAAATTTCCAATTACATTAAACCCATAAGATGTCATTTCATCCTTCCATATTTTCATGAAAGTATCCTCAATCCATCCATAGGTAGCAAATAAAATACAATTTTTGTTTTTATTTTCTTGATTTAAACCTTTTAACTGTTCTAGAAACGGCTTCATTTCTTCTTGTTCTATTTTAGTCGAGTCCACTGCAGGACTTCCAAACGCAATAGAGTCAGCTTCTAAAACATCTTCTATAGTAGCGTCTGTAACATGTTTTACAATTACTTCTGCGCCTTGTTCTCTAGCACCATCTGCCATCACATTTGCAAGGGCCTCTATGTTCCCTCCACAACTCCAATAAATGATTGATACTTTTTTCATTAAAATAGCACCTCATCTTCTCGTTAAATACTTAACCTTTGTTTTTCACTAAAATAAACTTACCCTTTTATTATATCTCACATATTTTTTTTTGCAAGATTTGATTGTGCAATTTGTATTTTTTTAAGTAATAATTATATTTTTTAGCAATCTATCTCTTTATGCTCTCTAATAATACACCTATTATTGCTTCTACGCCATTTTTAGCTTGGCTTCTTTCCATATTATTAATAATCTCTGTTTTTCTGCCTTTAAGTTCTAAAATTTTCTTGTATAATATATCATCTTTAAGTTCTTCTTCTTCTAACATTAAAGAATAACCTTCTTTTTCAAATGATTTCGAATTCAAAATTTGGTCTCCGCGACTTGCCTTCTTAGAAAGAGGTATTAATAGAGTAGGTTTTTTTAATGCTAAGAATTCAAATATAGAATTTGCTCCCGCTCTTGAAATTATATAATCAGCTGTCTTCATGAGATCTGGCAGCTCTTCATTTACATACTCGAATTGTTTATATCCATCGAAGTTTATAAGTTTCTTATCTATATTACCATTACCACAAATATGAATTATATTAAACTCTTTTAAAAGATGTTCTAAACTTTTTCTTATTTCTTCGTTTATTATTTTTGACCCAAGGCTTCCCCCCATAATAAACAACACTTCTTTATTATCAATGAATCCACATATTTTTTTCCCCTTAGCCTTGTTTCCATTAAATATTTCTTCTCTTATAGGACTTCCTGTAAGTACTCCCTTATTTCCATTTATAAAGTTTAAACTTTCTCTAAAAGTTACACATAATTTATTACAAAATGGTGCTGATAATTTATTAGCAAGACCCGGAGTCATATCAGATTCATGAGCTACTACTGGTATTTTCTTTATAGATGCTGCAATAACAACTGGTACTGCTACAAAACCTCCTTTTGAAAAAATAATATCTGGTTTTTCTTTTGATAATATTTTTATTGCTTGTGCAACTCCCTTCAGGATCTTAAAAGGATCTGTAAAATTTTTCACGTCAAAGTATCTTCTTAATTTTCCACATGAAATTCCAAAGAAAGGAATATTATTTCTTGTTATTATTTCCTTTTCAATACCATCAATACTACCAATATATTTGATTTCAAAACCACTTTCTTTTAATTTAGGTATTAACGCTAAATTAGGAGTTACATGCCCTGCAGTACCTCCACCTGTCATTATTATTTTGTATTTAGGCAAAAACTATCATCCTTTCTCATTCATTTTTCATTATTTATCAAAGTACTTAACACCTATAGTTTTGTACTACAATTTGAATATTGGTATTGCCATTATATTCATTAACGCTCGGATAAAATACTAAATCCACTTTTACATCATTATATGCTCCATCATAAAGCTTTTGTAGCTCTTCTTTATCATATTTATCATTTATCACTTCTTCAAATTCATAAATATCACCAAAATAAATAGCATCTAAAGTTGTATTAAATTTAGTTTTCAACTTAAATTTTAATACATTTTTATTTTTGCCTAATATTGTAGCTTTTAACAACTTTACATTTTTTTCTGCAAATAAAGGTTTAGAATTTGCTTTACCAAAAGGTTCCAATCTTTCTAAATCATTAATTAATTCATAATTTATTGAATCAAGGGGTAAAGCACAATCTATAGTAACCTTTCTCAGTAAATCATCATCTTTTAATAATGTATTTTGATTTAGTCTTCGTCTAAACTCATCTATATTCTCTTCCTTCAAAGAAAATCCTGCCGCCATGGGATGGCCACCAAAATTTCCAAGTAAGTCTTTGCATTTAACTAGTTCTTCAAACATATTATATTCTTCTATGGATCTGCCTGATCCCTTTGCTCCATTTTCACATTTTGTTATTATTAAAGTTGGAACATTATATTTTTCTCTTATTCTTCCTGCTATTATTCCTGCTAAACTTTCATGTACATCCTCAATATATATGACAAATACCTTATCATTTATCATATTATTCTTTTCCACAATTTCTATAGCAGTTTCCATACCCTTCATAGTCATGTCTTTTCTTTCTTCATTTAATTTAACTAATTCCTTTGCAAGCTTAATTGCGTCCTCTTCTTCTTTTGAGAGTAACAACTTTAATCCCTTTTTAGCTGAATCAAGTCTTCCACACGCATTTATACATGGTCCTATTATAAATCCCAAATGATATACTGATAAAGTTTTTTCAGTCATTTCACATTCTCTTATTAATTCTTGCATTCCTAAAGTAGTAGTCTTATTTATTAATTCCAATCCTTTTTTAACAAAAATCCTATTTTCATCAATTAAATCTACAACATCGCAAACTGTTGCAATTGCAAGAAATTCTATAAGTTTATAACATTCTTTTTTATCTATACTTAATTTATCATAAAGAACTTCTATAAGTTTGAATGCTACTCCAGCTCCACATAATTGCTTAAATTTATAATTGCATTCCTCTTGTTTTGGGTTTACTATAGCATCTGCACTTGAACTTATGAATTTTCTAGTCTTATTTTCATCTTCAATAAATGGTATATCGTGATGATCTGTAACTATTACAGTAAGTCCCATATCCTTAGCATATTTTATTGGATCTATAGCTGATATTCCATTATCACAAGTTAAAATAGTATCTACTCCATCTTCTTTTGCCTGTTTTATTATATTTATATTTATTCCATATCCATCTTTTATTCTATCTGGAATTTCATAATCAACATTTGCATTGCATCTTTTTAATGCCGTATATAAAATATAAACACTTATGACTCCATCTACATCATAATCTCCAACAATTCTTATCTTTTTCTTTAATTTTATTTTATCATCAAGTATATCTACAGCTTTCTCTAAATCTTTCATTTCTCTTGGATTATGAAGTTTATCAAAATCTGGATTTATATAACTTTTTATCATTTCATCATTTATAATATCTCTATTTATTATAAGCTTACTCATAAGCTCTGTAATTCCATATTTATTTGATATTTGCTTATAATTAGCTTTTTTATTTTTTATAAACCAGCGTTCTGCCATTTCTACCCTCCATTAATTCAATTAACAATGCACAATTAATTGTTAATTGAATAAAGCATTCCTTGCGAAATAGTTTTTGCTTCATTTGCATATCCAAGCATTTCTAATAACTTATACGAAAATACCATTGCCGTTGCGGGTCCCCTACTGGTTATTATGTTTCCATCAACCACTACTGCGTCTTCTAAATACTCACAATTTGGTAATTCATCTTCATATCCCGGATAAGACGTTATATTTTTACCTTCTATAATTTCAGCCTTTCCAAGTACTATTGGCCCTGCACAAATTGCTCCTATTAATTTACCTTCTTTATTTTGTTTTTTTACAAATTCTATTACTCTTTCATCATCTCTTAAATTAGGAGCTCCTGGAACCCCACCTGGAATTACTACTAAATCATATTCCATATCTTCATTAAAAAGTTTATCCGCTTCAACTACTAACCCGTGGCTTGATTTAACTTGTTTTTCCTTAATAGATACTAAATCACAAGTTAAATTTGCTCTTCTCATTACATCTGATACAGTTAGTGCTTCTATTTCTTCAAAACCATCTGCTAACAATACACATACTTTTTTCATATTAAGTCCTCCTCGTATAATCTAAACAATGAGGATATCCTAAACAACATTTAGAATATCCTCACTCTATTTTTTTATTTGTATCTTCATTATACTCCATTTGCTAACCCACTACCATAAGTGAAAATCAAAAAATTCTATTTTATATACAACGTAACTAGTTGTATTTAATAAGTTCTTGGTTGTGCTTCGCACTTTTTTTAAATGTGTACATCTTTGATTTCGTCATCAAGTATAACCATCATTATACTTGTGCCTCTACCGGCTCTATTTTGTAGTTTAATATCATTTATTTTAATTGCTGATTTTTCCTTAGATTTAGAAGTCAAGACCACTTCTGTTTTATCTGCAGATAAAGTTATACTATTTCCTTCACTGCTTATATAATTACTATGGTATTTTCCAAAAATAACTTCGTCTTCATCTCTTAAGCTCATTCCTGTAACACCTGAAGCTACTTTTCCCATGATATTTACATTTTCAACAGGAAATCTTATTCCCATTCCTTTTTTAGTTATCATAACTAAATATCCAAGTTTCATTTTATCTATTTCTACTGAAACTACTTCATCATCTTCAAATTTAAATTTATGACATACTTGTTTAAAATACTCCCCTTCAAATTCTTTTAATAATGTCTTCTTAACCATTCCTTTTCTAGTAAAAGTATATACTCCAAGCTCTTCATCATAAGAATCAATTGAAACTAAACTAACTATCTTTTCTCCCTTTTCTAGCTTTCCTAAAAATGCTTCTACTGGGATTTCCTCATTAATCACATTTTTCATTAAAAATACTGGTACTTTATAAACATACCCTTTATTACTAAACAGTAATAATTCTTTTAGCGAATTCGTTTTAACCTTTAAAGAATCTTCTTTAATTCTTCCATAAGACTTAAGCTTATTTTTATCTGTGATTCCAAGGCTCAACTCAAAATATTCAATTTCATTTGTATCTTCTACTTCAACAATTTCATCATCTTGTGCAAAATTGAATAATTGAATAGGTAATATATTTCTAGAAGTATCTTCAAGATTTTTCACCTCAAGAGTAAACTCTAAACCTAATTTGCTTTTAACTCTTAAGAACTTACTTTCATCTTCTAATTCTCTTATTGATACATTTATTAATTCATCATCATCTCTAAGCTTTAAAGCTTGAAGTCTAGTATATGCAGTTTGGAATTTATCCATTGAACTTTGTTTAATCCCTCCACGTTTAGTTATAAATCTAAATGCTTTGCTTGGATTAAAATTATCTAAAGATACAGCTCCAACGATCTTCTCATTATCTATATTTATAGTTTTAATTACTGCATCTAGTCTCTCTCCTTTTTCCTTCCACTTCATTTCCGGTATATTAATGCCCTTTGTTTGATACATAAATCCTTTATCCGTAAATATAAGTAACGTATCCTTGGTATTCGAGCTTATTAAATATTTTAATGTATCCCCTTCTCTATATTCAATATCCTCTGGATTAGAACTTGATCTATTGTAATTCTTTAGTGGCATTCTCTTAATGAAACCATCCTTCGATATTGTAATCATCACTTCTTCTATTACAATTAATTCTTCAATATCAATTTTACTTTCACTTTCATCTTTTACAACGGCAGTTCTTCTCTTGTTTCCATATTTATCACTTATTTCTTTCAATTCAGTTTTTATTACTTTTAAGAGTTCTTTTTCACTAGATAAAATCTTTTCAAGTTTTTTAATTAACTTTTCAAGAGTTGCATATTCTTTTTCAAATATTTCTATTTCAAGTCCTGTTAATCTATATAACATAAGCTCTAATATAGCTTGTGCTTGTGCTTCTGAAAATTCAAATTTGCTTATTAAATTATCGCTAGCATCTTTTTTAGATTTTGAACTTCTAATTAAAGCGATAATTTGATCTAAAACATTTATCGCTTTAATAAAACCCTCAACAATGTGAAATCTCTTTTTTGCTGTATCAAGTTCTTTTTTTGTTCTCCTAGTAATTACTTCTTTTTGATGCTCTACATAATATTTTATTATAGCCTTTAAACTCATAGTTTCTGGCTTTCCATTTGAAAGTGCAACCATGTTAAAGCTTATATTAGATTGTAAATCAGTCTTTTTAAATAAATATTTTAATACCTTATCTGCAATATCTTCATCAATATTTTTCTTTAGTTCAATAACAGCTCTTATTCCATTCCTATCAGATTCATCTCTAATATCTATTATTGACTCCAATGCCTTTGCATGTCTTTTATCCCCTGTCATTTCCGATATTAACTGAAGAAGCTTTGCCTTGTTTTTTCTATACGGAAATTCAGTTATTACTATTCCCAATCTTCCATTTTCTAATTTTTCAATTGAAGTTTTAGCTCTGTATGCAACCTTTCCTTCTCCTGTTTCATACGCTGACAACATAGATTTTTCTCCAATTAAAATTCCACCTGTAGGCAAATCTGGCCCTTTTATGTACTCCATAAGTTCTGAAGTAGTTATTTCATTATTATCTATGTAAGCCAGCACTCCATCAGTTACTTCTTTTAAATTATGTGGTGGTATATTAGTTGCGAGACCAACTGCTATACCAAAGGTACCATTTACTAAAAGATTAGGATATCTACTTGGTAGTACCTTAGGCTCTAATTCACTCTCTGAGTAATTGGGAATCATATCTACAGTATCTTTTTCAATATCACGTAACATTTCCATAGCAATAGGTGATAATCTTGCTTCAGTATACCTCATTGCTGCTGCTCCATCGCCATCTATTGATCCCCAATTTCCATGACCTTCTATAAGAGGTTCTCTAGTTGAAAATTCTTGAGCTAAAATTACCATAGCTTCATATACAGATGTATCTCCATGAGGATGAAACTTACCTAAAATATCCCCAACTATTCTAGCAGATTTAAAATAAGGTCTGTCTGGGAAAGCTTTAAGCATATATGCCCCATATAGAATTCTTCTATGCACAGGCTTAAGCCCATCTCTAACGTCTGGAAGTGCTCTATCTTTTGCAACTTCTATTGCATATGGTAAAAAATTTTCAGGCATTGCTTCTTCTAAAAGAATACTGATTATATTATTATCTTTAGGTATATCATTTTTCTTTGCCATACTGATCTCCTTTCAACTCACAATGCACAATTAAGGATGAAGTTCCATTGGAACTCTTTCCTCCATCGTGCATTGTTAATTGTGAATTGCTAATTAAATTCTCCGTACTTATAAATATATTTCTTTCTAGGTTCTACAATTTCACCCATAAGTAGTGAAACCATCTTTTCAGCTTTTGCTGCATCTTCTATATTAACTTGAAGAAGTGTTCTGCTTTCTGGATTTAATGTTGTGTCCCACAATTGATCTGGATTCATTTCTCCAAGACCTTTATATCTTTGAATCAATGCACCTTTTCCTATTTCCTTCTTTGTCTTTTCTAAATCTTCATCACTATAAGCATACTTCATTGTAGTTTTACCTTTTGTTTCCTTATATACCTTATATAGAGGAGGTTGTGCTAAATACAAATGGCCATTTGCTATTAATGGCTTCATATATCTATAAATATAAGTCATCCAAAGTGTTCTAATATGATATCCATCCACATCAGCATCACTCATTATTATTATCTTATCATATTTCAAATCTGCCTCTTTATAGTTATCTAATGTTCCAGTTCCAACGGCTGTATTAAATATTTTCAATTCCTCTGATGCTAATACATTTTCAAGCTTTTGTTTTTCCGTATTCATTATTTTACCTTTAGAAGGCATTATAGTTTGAAATCTTCTGTCTCTAGCTTGCTTTGCAGAACCACCTGCTGAATCTCCTTCCACAACTATAAATTCATTTACAGTTTTGTCTTTCAATGTACACACTGCAACCTTACCTGCAAGTGGTGCAGTTCCTTTTCCTATCTTCTTTTTTTCTGCGTCATTTATTTTCTTGATTTTATCTCTTCTTTTTGCTGCTTCTAATGCATTATTTATTAGGCTTGTCGCTAAAGGTTTATTATCTTCAATCCATTCAGAAAATTTAGTATAAACTAAATCATTCATCATAGTATACGCTTCATTATTACCAAGCTTAGTTTTAGTTTGACCTTCAAAGATAGGATTTGTGATTTTTATTCTTACAATAGCTGTCATGCCTTCTCTTAAGTCGTCTCCTTCAAAGTCCTTATCTTTTTCCTTAACTAATCCAAGCTTCTTTGCCCATTCTTTAAAAGATCTTGTCATTCCAGTTTTAAACCCTGTTTCATGAGTACCTGCTTCAGTTGTCGGAATGTTATTTACATAACTTGCAATATATTCTGTAGTTGAATCTGTAAATTGCATGCAAACTTCTCCATACATTTGAAGATTTCCGACTGTTCTTTCACCATCAAAAATTATTGGTACTTCATGAATTGGTGTTTTACTTTCGTTTAAATAATTAATAAAATCTAAAAGACCATTTTCAGAATAATATTCCTTAGTTATTTCTTGTCCTTTTCTCTTATCTATTAATTCTAAGGTTATACCTTTATTTTGAAATGCCAATTCTTGCAATCTACTATCTATTATGTCAAATTTAAAATCAGTTGTTGAGAAAATTTCCTTATCTGGTTTAAATGTAACTTTTGTTCCCATCTTATTTGTTTTTCCAATTATCTTTAAACTTACAACTGCTGTTCCTGGCATATCTCTTTTTAATTCTTTATCAAAAGCATATTCAAATCTTTGTCTATATATATTACCATTTTGATATACCTCAGCTTCTAACCACTCTGATAAAGCATTTACAACAGCAGACCCAACTCCATGAAGTCCTCCAGAAGTCTTATAATTTTTATTATCAAACTTCCCTCCTGTATGTAATTCTGTAAATACCATCTCAACTCCAGATTTCTTCTTAATAGGATGAATCCCTGTAGGTATACCTCTTCCATTATCTAATATTGTTACACTTTTATCTTCATTTAAAGTTATAGTAACCTTATTTCCATATCCATTAGCTATTTCATCTATGGAGTTATCAATTATTTCCCATATACAATGATGTAGCCCCTTGCTTCCTGTAGAACCTATATACATTCCTGGTCTTACTCTAACAGGTTCTAATTTTTCAAGCGATGTTAAATCTGTCACATCATAAGTATTAGTATTTTTAAATTCCACAAAATCCCTCCATCTTGAACACCAGTTCTTATTTATTTATAAATTTCTATTCTATAAGAATATACTTCCTTTCTGCTTTAATGTCAAAAAAACTTAAGTAGACTGGCATTTCTTATTTTTTTATTTTTCTAATCTACTAAGATATTTGTTCCTTTATTGTACATATTGAATTGAAATAATTGGTACCTAAAATTATACCATAATAAAAGAGTGTACTATCAAAATAATACACTCTTAAAATCAAAATTTCAAAGTTCTATACATCACATATTTCTATCTTTCTAACATGTTTTGTATGACTCCATTCCTTATTATTCTTATTTAAAATGCCTTGAATTGTAATTGGTATCCATGTTACTGTATAGAATGCATATAGCCAGAATCTAAAGAACAATATTAATTCTTTCTTTCCTAAGAATATTCCAGTCATTATTAAAAATAGTAAGTTATATCCTATTCCTATTAACCATGAAATAATCCAATTATCTATATTGGTAACTAAATATGGAACTGCAAAAACATTGCTTGAATATAATGCCATCATAAATAAAAATGGTTTTGTAACCTTCTTATCAATTGCGAGTACTAATGGCGTAATTAAAAATTGAATAACTGCAAATGCTTTAAACGCTGTATCACTAAATAAATAGTTGATTATAAATATATTCACGCCACTAGTATTGGCCTGTATTAACGTAAGTACTGCTGAAATACCTATTAACAATGTTATAAAAGGTTGCAATACATATAGTGCGCAGTCAAATACATAAAATTTTCTATCTATGATTGATTTCTTAATTAATTTAAAGAAATACCTTGAAGCAACATCTGTAAATCCTTGCATCCATCTTTTTCTTTGTTTCCATGATTGCATAAGCTTTAATGGTTTTTCATCATATATGATAGCATCATGAGCCCAACCTACTTTTTCTCCATTTAAGACAAGTTTACAAGTAAACTCTAAGTCTTCTGTAAGACACGTAGCACCCCAACCTAATTTTTTTAATGTACTAGTTTCTATAGCAAATCCAGTACCACCAATTTGATTAGAAAATCCTACATTTGCTCTAGCTAATTGGAACATTCTGTTTTGAGTCCAAAAAGCTATAGAATATGCTGCTGCAATCCATGAATCTTCTGGATTTTTGCTATCAATATATCCCTGTACAACTTTATATCCATCCTGCATTTTAGAATTAATCTCTTTTAAGAAATTCTTATGTACAAGATTATCTGCATCAAAGATTGCAACAGCCTCATATTGTTTATTCATCTTAAATAGCTTTGCAAACATCCATTCCAATGCATAACCTTTGCCTTTTTTATCTTCTACAAACCTTTCACAAACATTTACGCCATAGCCTTTAGCTATTTTAGCTGTATCATCTGTGCAATTATCTGCAATAACGAAAATATCATACATATCTTTAGGATAATCTAGTTTTAACATACTTTCTATAAGACTACCAACAACTACTTCTTCATTATGTGCTGCAATTAATAATGCGAACTTATTTTTAGGTGTATAATTTTTCTTTTCTTCTTTCCTAAAAAGACCTATTAACCCTAAAATTAAATAATAGCATGTTATTCCAAAAACAAAAATTTGAAAAAAAGCAGTTATGGTAAAAATATATTTTCCCATTACATTCACTCCTAATACTCAATGAGAATTATTCCCATTCATTTTTATATATTTTCTTTTATATTATTCCTATTTAATAATATTTCAATAGAAATGAAAAATCAACCCTATATTTCTTAAGATAAAATTAATATTTAAAATTTTTTTTTAATACGCGTTAATGTTTATTATATTTCAATCTTTAGAGATAATGTAAATCCTTTAAAATCATGAAAAATAATGAGTTATTAAGTTTACTTTTAACGGCACTCTTAATAACTCATTAATTTAATATAATACTGCATTTATTATCATTTTTTAATTATTTTATAAAACTTTTTTATTTTTATAAAATAATTTATAATATATTTCTTGTATTGTTTTCCTTGATGTTCTATAAATAATATATCCTACCAATAAACCACCAATTAAACCACCAATATGTGCAAAATTATCAATATTTTTAATACTTAACCCTATAAATAGATTTATTACTATTATTTGCATTAAACTTGATATATATTTTTTATCTATTCTATGCCTTTCTATAATAGCAAAAGATAATAATGCTCCCATAAGACCAAATATTCCACCTGATGCACCTACTGATATACTATTGGGGCTCATGAAATAGCTTAATGAACTTGACGTTATGCATGAGATAATATATATAATTAAATATTTTTTAGTTCCATAAATTTGTTGAATTTGTGGTCCTATTATATATAAAGAATACATATTGCATGCTATATGTATTAAATTAGAATGTAAGAAGGCACAAGTTAATAATCTCCAAACTTCACCTTGTTCAATTAATACATTATACTTCGCTCCAAAATTTATTAATACCGAATTATTTATCACATTTATCATTTCGTTTGATATTCCGTTTGAAGATCCACGTACAGTATTAGTAATATTCATAATAGCAACTTGCGTAATAATAAATAGTATTATATTTATTGATATTATAACTAATGTAGTTATTTTATCTTTTAAAAAATTTTCTCTTGTATGCTTAATTTTAAAACTATTTTGTTGCACATTATTTTCAAATATCTGTTTTAATGGTATACATGATTCATCATATGCAATAATATTATTGTTTTCCCTATTTATAATAATTTTATGTCCCATTGGTGAATACTCAGTTTGTACATGTTCTTTATGTGACAAAATTATCATATTTAAAGAGAATGGTTTTGCTAATGTTTTTATATACTCAATTGCTTCTGAGTAATCTATATTTTCACTTTCATCATCACTAATCAAAGCACAATATATACTATCATTTAGCTCTTTAATAGCTAAAAATTTATCTTCACCATGAAAATTACTATAGTATTGTTTTATATAAAAGTTTTCTTTATTTATTAAAATCTTATAAAATTTTTCTTCGAATTTTTTCATATTATTTACCTATCCTCATATGAAAATTATTTATATTATCCATTATATATAGAATCCTTCAGTGAAAATCTTCAATATAC
>JAKBFR010000287.1 GCA_021837545.1 Bacillota bacterium
TCAAATTTTCCCCGTTGGAGCGTTCATCCTTAATTGTTAACTGTTAACTGTTAATTGTTAATTGATATAATGGAGGTATATCATGTCAGTATTAAAACAACAATTATTAGATAAGATAAATAATAAAACCGCAAAAGTTGGTGTCGTTGGACTTGGTTATGTTGGATTGCCATTAGCTGTAGAAAAGGCTAATGCTGGATACCAAACGATTGGATTTGATGTTCAAGAAGAAAAAGTTAACATGGTTAATGAAGGAAAGAATTATATAGGTGATGTAGTAGATGAAAATCTAAAAGAGATAGTGGAAGCAAAAACTCTAAAAGCTACTACAGATTTTAGCTTTGTTAAAGATGTAGATACAATTTGTATTTGTGTACCTACTCCGTTGGATTTATATAAGCAACCAGATTTATCATACGTTGTAGATTCAACAAGAAGTGTTGCAGAATATTTACATAAAGGTATGCTTGTCATCCTTGAAAGTACTACATATCCAGGAACAACAGAGGAAATCCTTAAGCCGATTTTAGAAGAGAGTGGTCTTAAATGTGGAGAAGACTTTTTTCTAGCATTTTCACCAGAAAGAGTTGACCCGGGTAATAAGGATTTTAATACTAAAAATACTCCAAAGGTTGTTGGCGGATGCAGTGAAGAATGTACTGAAGTTGCAGCAGCATTATATAGAAATATATTAGAAGGGGATATACACACAGTATCATCACCAGCTGTAGCTGAAATGGAAAAAATATTGGAGAATACTTTCAGAAACATAAATATTGGATTAGCTAATGAAATGGCTATTTTGTGTAATAGAATGGGAATAGATGTATGGGAAGTTATAGATGCAGCTAAAACTAAACCTTATGGATTTATGCCATTTTATCCAGGTCCAGGTTTAGGTGGACACTGTATTCCACTTGATCCATTTTATTTAGAATGGAAAGCTAAAGAATATGATTATCATACAAGATTAATTGAAACATCAGGAGAAATCAATGATTCAATGCCTGAATTTGTATTAGATAATGTAATGAAGATTTTAAATAAGAATAAGAAAGCATTAAATGGAGCTAAAGTTCTTCTATTAGGTGTTGCATATAAAAATGACATTGATGATTATAGAGAATCACCAGCATTTAAGGTAATAGAATTATTAGAGAAGAATGGTGCTGACCTTATGATAAATGATCCATATTGTCCAATATCTAAATATAAAGGTAAGACATATAATTCAGTGGATTGGGCAGAAGTTATTGATGATTCAGATATAGTAATTATAACAACAAACCATAGTTGCTATGATTATGAAGCAATTGTGACTAGAGCTAAAGTTGTATATGATACAAGAAATGCAACTAAGAATGTAGTTAATAATAGAGAAAAGATTTATAAATTATAAATGATATAAGCAAGATAGGTATATTCGTAAATTTTTTTAAATTTAGGAATATGCCTTTTTATATAGATAAACAGGTACAAAATTGTACTTATTCATTAATTAAATTGGTAATTTAAAAGTACTAATTGTCAATGCTCAATTTTCAATTGTTAACCATTGAGCATTGATAATTAATAGCCAAGTATAAGTACGATTTACAATGTGGGTATCTATATGTTAGGCAAAATCGAAAAAGGATTATAAAATATTACAAAACTATGATATTTCAGCATATATAAGATTGATATATTGACACCAATAGGAATGAATAATATTATGGTTATAGAATATTTTATTTTAATATTTAAAGAATTTTTATAATATATATTAATAATTGAACGACAAAGAGGTTGTTATGTAATGAAGAAGATAATTAGTTTGTTAATACCAATATTAATTGCAATACTTACTACAATTGCAATTAATTCATTATTGGATAAAAAAATAGAAACATTAACTAAAGAAAAAGATATTAATATAATGGGCAGAAAATACGGAGATACTATTAAAGATAAAAGTGTGTTAGATAAAAAATTATTATCTGATGAAGGAGATCTATTTTTACTTGGTTCATCTGAAATGGGTATAGATGTTCCACAAAACCCACTAAAATTATTTCCTTTTAAAGGAGCAGAATACAACCTTAGTTGTTTTGGAAGAGCATATGCTCAAAGTTTACAACAGGCTACTTATTTAGGATCAGGAGATATAAAAGACAAGCAAAAAGTAGCATTTATTCTTTCAATTCAATGGTTTGAAGATTCGAATGCACAAGAACCATATAATTTTGTTGTTAATTTTTCGGATGTACAATTTTATAAATTTTTACACAATCCAAGGATAAGTGAAGAAAATAAAAAATACTATGCTGAAAGAATATATAAATTTTTAACAAATGATAAAAAATATCCAGCAGAAGCTTTTTATGCTAAACTTTATTTAGATTCGAGCAAGATTGCAAATTTTGAAAAGCTAATATTTAAACCATATTATGATGCGAAACAATACTTGTTAGATATTCAGGATAAAGCATTAATTTATCAAGAAATCAAAAACCTACCTAATAAAAATAGTGAACAAACATTACAAGATGTTAATTGGGATGGGGAATATGCGAAAATTCAGCAAGAGAACAGTAAAA
>JAKBFR010000066.1 GCA_021837545.1 Bacillota bacterium
AGTTCTTAAATGGTATTGCGCAACATAGATACCAAAAGTGAAAATTAGGGTTAATTGAATAAACTACCGAAATGAAGGTTATGCATTTGTTCGGGTTACTGAGGATTTAGCTGTGAATTTCTAACAGTAGGCGTTGTACCCATTTCAACATGCTCCCAATATACATTGAGACAAGTAAAAATGGAACAACTCCTACTGAAGAAACATCCAGCAAAATTCTCCGCAACTGGAACAAACGCATGTCTTCCTTTTCGGTTTATTAGTACTAAACTTAAATTTTTACATTACTGCAAGTCTTTTTATATTTCGCAATACCGGTCAATTAGTGAAGGTTATTTTTATCCTTCATCGTACATTGAAAAATGCTGTCTTTCTAAATCTTTTCTCTTTTCCATTTCATTAAAACAATAATTTATTATATCACTTCTTTTTATTATTCCTATAAAGGTTCCGTCATCATCAGTTACTGGCACAAAATTTTGGCTTACTGCTAACGATATTAGGCTTTCTATATTGGAAGTTATAGATACAGATTTATGGATTATTCTCTTAGTTATATCTTTAACCTTAACAGCTTCAGTGTTCTTAAAATTTAAATTATTAGTATTTTTTAATTTCCATAATAAGTCTCCCTCTGTCAGCGTTCCTACATATTTTCCTGCTCTATCTATAATTGGTATTGCTGTATAGCCGTATTGCTCCATCTTTTCCATAACTTGTCTCATAGTTGCATCCTGATTTTCACATACTACTTCATTTTTAGGTGTAAGAAAAAAGGCTATATTCATATTATAAAATCCTTTCATTAATGTATTCGTCCGACTTCTTTACAAGTCTATTTTATCACATTTGTAGTTAAAATTCTTTAAAGAAATTATTACTATTGTTAAATATTTATTTAAATTCACCTTTATTCATTCCAATTTTCCAATTTATAAACATAATTTAAATACACTTCATCTTTTAGAATACTATTAACTTCATTATATGCTTCTTCTCCCTTAAGGGTTTTTTTTACTAAAACTTCGCACAAAACATTATTTTTACATTTAGGGCATATGCCTACAGCTGCAAACCTCCAATTTAAAAGTTTTATTGGTGTTTCTAATTCAACTTTCTTGCCGCACTTAGGACATTTTAGCATTAATTTTTCCTCATCAATTTTAATACTTTCAAGATTTGAAACATGTATTGCTGGCATATTATATATGTCCTTAACTAAATAATTTTTAATAACTCTAGAATTATATACTCTTCTAAATACCTCAACTGTATACTTAGCATCATTTAATGCATCATGTAATTTTGTTTCATCTACCTTAATTTTAAGCTCTTCTAAAGCTACTTTAAGTCCTAATGATTTCTTATGAGCTAACATTTTAGTTACATATTCTTGAATATCTAAATATTCATTAAGCCAACTTAAATCATTATAATTATAATAATTTGCATTTATAATTAACTCTACAACATCATCTTTTGCCCATGAACAAAGAATATCTCCATCTTCAAACATATCTTTAAGTTTCCCTATAGCTTTATCAAATGATATTCCCTTTTCATTAAGTATATCCATATCTATCTTTGTAATTTCAGTTACTACCGGATTAATTAGAGGAAATACTGTAGGTTTAACATATTCTCTAATTTCACTTATAGGTTTCATGTACTTATCTACTTTCACAGCTCCTATTTCTATAATTTCATTTTCCAAATTGACTGAATCAAATTTCCCATGTTCTTGAAAAAAATTCTTGTGATAATTAGTTATATTTTTTAAATTATTAAACTCCAAATCAATAATAATGTACCCCATATCTATTCCTTTCTAAAGTTAATTTTATTATAGTTCTTAAATATCTATTCCTGCAAGTTTCATTAAATGAATTGCATTTTGTGTTTCACTCTTTCCACTTCTTAATATATAATCAAATTTAATTTTATCATTTTCATAGAATTCTCTAAAGTTATAATTTATTATACTTTTGTTTTCTCTTTCTAAGTCACATAATTCTAAATCATGTGTAGATACAAGTCCTACTCCTCCATATTCAATTAATTGTTTGATTAGTACTATAGCACCTGTATGCCTATCTTTAGAATTAGTTCCTTTAAATATTTCATCTAAAAGAAAAAATATCTTTTCTCCTCTTTTAGATGCTTCTATTAATATTTTTATCCTTAGAATTTCTGCATAGAATGATGAAATACTTTCTTCTAAATTATCTTTTGTTCTCATGCAAGTATATATATTCATAATACCACATGAGAATTTATCTGCACATACCGGTGCCCCTATATAACTAAGAACTAAATTTACACCTAATGTTCTTAGGAACGTACTTTTACCAGACATATTAGAACCTGTAATTAGGGATACCTTTTTTTCTCCTATTAATGAAAATGTATTTCTAACTGCTTTTTTTCCAAGTAGTGGATGACCTATATTAATTCCTTCTATCTCATTCTCATTTAAAATGACAGGATAAGTCCAATCTTTATTTTCAAAAGAAAGATTGCATATACTATTTAATGCATCTATCTCATGCATTACTTTAAGCCATTCTTCAAGTTTGTCACCATTTCTTTCTCTCCAATTTTCTAAACTTCTCATTAAAAACACATCTGAAAACAAAAGGATATTTAATATTAAATAATATGCATTATATGCACTATTGCCTGCCCAATCTAATATATTCGAAAATTTTCTCATTTCTTCTTTACAACTTAATTTATCATTTTTTAATTTATTATTTAAATTTTTTAAATATAGGGAATTAAATTTTTCATTTTCTATTAAACACAAAATTCTACTATATCCATCTACACTGTATTTTATAGATTCAAATAATCTAAGTTCTTTTGCCATACTTTTAGATAATATCTTAACAACAATAAAATTTACCATAAAATCTAAAATTAAAAATGATTCTGGTATTATTCCTTTAACTGCTAAATATATTGAAAAAATAGTTGCTAGCATAAAAGTACAAGCAATTGCTACTCTTAAAGGGTTTGAAAATTCTTTTTCTTTGCTCCACTTAATTAGAATATTTAGATCTACATCTTTTGATTTCTTTAAGCTACCTTCAACAATTATTTTTTGTCTCCATATAACTTTTTCCCCCAACTCCCTTATAGCTTCTTGCCTTTCTTTTATCTCATTATTAGTTAAAGCAGTTTCTCTTTTCAATAATTTTGATAATTCTGTTCTTCCACCTTTAGTAACTGTAGTATTAATGTATTGAAAAATTGAATTATTTCCAAACACATCTAAATCATTTATAAATGAATGCTCATCATCTAAATATTCTGATCCATTATCTTTTAAATTTTTAAACTCTCCATACAGTCTTTTGAGCCCTTTTTTATTAATATTTATTAACAAATCAATTCTTTTTTTATATTCAAATATATTATTATGATAAAATACTAAGCCTAAAAAAACTCCTACAAGAAATATTGTTGCAACTACAATTAACATTATTTTATTTTGTCTATATAAAAAGTAATCAACCAAAGCGCATAGTAATACTAAGACTAATCTACTCCATCCAATAATATTTACTTTACTGCTTAAAGCATTACTTTCTTTGCTATTATTTTCTATATTATTTTTATAAAATTCTTCTGCTAAACTCATAATCTCTCCTTAATACAATTTTATTATAATTCTAAAACTCTAATTTACATTATCTATATAATTAACACTTCCTATTTATAGTTTACGTTATTAGAAGTGTGTGTCAATTATTTACCATACATTCTTTTGATTATTAATTTTCTCCTATAGTAAAATAAAAGCAAATTAAGACATCTTATATTTCTTGTAAGATATTTCAATCTGCTTTATTGGGCGCAATTTGAACTGCTCTAATTTATCCGATATCTAGCATTATTAATTCTTTTATTTTTTAACTTTGTTTCTAACAAGTGTTTCGCCCCTATTTGTTTTTCCTGACTGTATTTCAAATTTGTTTAATGATGATATAAAAGAAGATAGCTTTGGATATCCATAATTCCTTGTATCAAAATCTGGGTAACGCATGTTAAGTTTATTTCCAACCACTCCTAAATTTGCCCAACCTTCCTCATCAGAGCTCTCTGTTATAATATTCTTTATAGATTTTACAAGCTCTCCTAGATTTGCTAAACCTTCTTCTTTTGGTATATGTTGCTTTTCTAAAACCTCATCAATATTATTAATATTGGTAATGCTTCCAGCTAAAACTTCAAGATATTTAAACTTTTCGCAAGCTGATATGAAAGGTGTAGGTGTTTTCTTCTCTCCCATACCAACAACATACATTCCAGCTTCTCGGAGCCTAGCAGCCAATCTCGTAAAATCGCTATCGCTTGAAATAATGCAAAAGCCATCTACATTTTTTGAATAAAGTATATCCATTGCATCAATTATTAATGCTGAATCTGTTGAATTTTTACCTGTTGTATAGTTATATTGCTGGATTGGAGTAATAGAATAATTAAGAAGCACATTCTTCCATGAAGCAAGTTGTGGTTTTGTCCAGTCTCCATAAATTCTTTTATAAGTTGGTGTCCCATGATTTGAAAGTTCATCAAATATATATTTTATATATTTGTCTGATACATTATCAGCATCAATTAAAACTGCAATCTTTTTATCATTTTCCATTTAGTATTCCCCCGACCTCGATAGTTTAGTATTTTCTTTAATATTCTAGTAGATAATTTAGCCTATATAATATTTTTGATATTATATAAACATTGTATCACGTTATAGTAAAATTTTGTAATTTTCTTCTTATTTTTTATATTTCAATTTAATTATAAATGTTTTAGTATATTATTATGAATGTATTCAGTATACGTTGTTGATATAATATGTAAATTATTTCCTCATAAAATCTATTCTTCTGTTTCACAATCATCCCTAAATTTTTCATATTTTATTTAATTGCATTACTTCCAATAATAGAAAAATATGCTCTACAAATACTTAAATTAGCTTTACAAATTTAACTCCCCCAGAGGAGAGTTCCTCTGGGGGAGTTAAATTTATTCAATTTTACTTTGTTCTTCGGATAAACATTTATATATTTCATCTAAGTTATATCTCATAGCTTCTAGATAACTCTTGTTGTCTTCTTTAGACTCTAGTGTCATTATTGGAACTACTTTAGCTTTAACTTCCTTTGCTAAAGTTTCTGAAACTTTAGGACTTGCTAGTGATTCTGAGAAAACAGTCTTTATGTTATTTTCCTTACAAAAATTAACTAAGTTTTCTAATTGTTTTGGAGTCGGTTCTCCTTCCGTAAATAAGTTTTCTATTGATCTTTGTGTTAATCCAAAATCTCTGCATAAATATCCAAAAGCAGCATGACCTGTTATAAAATTCTTTTTACTTAATGTATCAAATTTAGGTTTGTATTCATTATATAAACTTTCTAATTCTTCTTTAAATTTTTTATAATTTTCTTCATAATAATCTTTATTTTTCTCATCGAGCTTAACAAGAGTATTTTTTATATTTTCAGATTGTATTTCTGCATTTTTTAAACTTAACCAAATATGAGGGTCAATAGCTTCTTCTTCTTTTCTAACTTCAACGCCAGTACTTGAATCCACAATAGTTACACCCTTATCCTTAATAGTTTCATTAACTTGATCTACCCAAGTCTCCATACCTAATCCATTATAAATAAAAGCCTTGCTCTTAATTAATGCTTCAAAGTCTTTAGTTTTAGGTTCATAATCATGAGGTTCCATATTCTCTGGCACTAAACAAATAACCGTCACTTTATCTCCTGCAATTTTCTCTGTAAATTCTTTCAATGGATATATTGAAACAATAATACTTAATTTCTCATCAGTTGTACTTTGTGTTGTAGTATCGGTCTTAGCTCCACAGCCTATTAACATAATACTCATTAATGCCGCTAAAAATCCCGAAATAACTTTCTTTTTCATATTATACCTCCGTTTTGCATTTGACTTGCATTTGCAACTCTGTTTATAATATTACTGATAAAACTTAAATATGTCAAGATAAGGCACTTTAATTAAGAATAATTAAATTATATTCATAGCAATCATTATCTAAGATTACCCTCTCTATTTTTTGACAGGTAAATAAAATTGTTTGAGCAAAATCTTCTTCAATTAGAAGTTCTAATGCTTTCTTTCTTCTTTCATCATCATACTGCACAAAAGCATCATCTAAAAATATTGGCACATCTTTATTTTTAAATAGCATGTTTATAAAAGAAAGTCTTAAAGCTAAATATAGTTGATCTTTAGCTCCATTGCTTAATATGTCTCCATCAAATAATACTCCATTACTTCTTATCTTAAGCTTATAATCTTCTGATATTTTAGCTTCTTCATAGCCTTCATCTGTTAATAAATTAAATTTTTTTACAACTTTTTCATTTAAATCTGGACCTACATTTTCCCTAATTTCATCAAATGATTCTCTAAATATATCACTTGCTAGTTCTAATGCTTTAAATTCTTTTTCTAATTTTATAATTCTCTCCTTATTAATTAATATGTCCTCTTCTATTTCTGAAATTTCTCTCTTTCCCAGATATCTCTTTTCTATAAGATGCTCTAAGTCTTTTATTTCTTTTTCAACTTTTAACAATTCATTTGATTGTCTTCTAATTTCAACATCTATTTCTTCTTCTGACTCATATGAATAATTTATTTCTTGACTAATTATTTGTCTCATTTCTTCTTTTATTTCATCTATATTCCTATCCTTCAATAGAACTTTATAAGTTTCTTCTACATTTTGAAGCTCATTTTTAATTTCTTTCATCTTATTCATCTTGTCTTTATATTCTTTTAATTTAATATGCAAATCTATTATTTCTACATTTTCTAATCCAAGCATAGACACTTTTTTTCTTATCTCATCTTCTTTATCAACTAATTGTTCATTAATATTTTCTATTTCTTGCTTAATTCCATTAATTTCATACTCACGTCTATTTATATTTGCCTTTAATTCTTCATAAAATTCCACTTGTTCTAATACCTTGTCTAATGACTCACATGACATGACACTATATAAAGATGCTATTACTCCCTTGTTTCTATTATACTTTGATTTTAATTCAGTAATATCATATTTATTAAGCTCATCTTCTTTATCTTTGACAACCAAAGATACACTATCTTTATAGCTTTTATACTTATCATATTGAGTAAGCTTGTTAATAAATTCTTCATAGGTTTCAGAATTAGTGTCATCAATATAAAAATTCAACTTATCTTCATATTCTGTAATTCTTTCTTTCAGATTTTCAATTGATTGATTGTTCTTATTAATAAAATCACTATTCTTTATTGCTAGAGAATATTTTAAATACAATCTTATCAATACGATAAATACAGGTATACATATGATAACAACAGAGATTATCTGATTTATCATTGAATAAACAAATATCAAAACACTAATCAGTACAGTTAAATAAACAAAATTTATTTTTTTATGGGAATTCTTTAATCTTGCTTCTGGTTTTCTATAACTTTGGCTTTCAATTTTATATTTTAATTCCTTTAATCCCCCCTTATAAAAATTGAGTAAGTCTTCTATTTCATCTCTATATTTTTCTATAAATTCTAAATTACCAATACTATTAGCTTGCTTACTTATATCCATTTTAAATCTAGACATTGAATTTTGAATATTAATAATATCATTAAGCTTTTCTTCTAGGCTCTTTTGTTCAAGTTTTAAAGTATATATCTTTTCCTTGATGTTATTTCCCATGGATGAAAATACACTATAACTTTTCATATCTTTATTTTTTTCTTTTAATTCCTCTTGCAATTGGTAAAATCTATTTGATTTTTCTTGCTTTATATCTAATAAACTTAAGTATCTAGAGCATTTTTCATTTATTTCATCTAAAAATTCAACTGTTATATAACCATTTCCATTTTTAAGTTCTCCACTTATAGCTTCTTGTTTTCTTTTAAGCTCTTCTCCCTTTATGCAGTAATTACTTATTTCTTTATAATCCTTCTGAAGTTTTATTTTCTTAATATATTTCTTATATAAGTCTAACTTCTGAATTTGTTCTTTTATATTCACTTTATATTGTTTCTTTTTTAATAAATTTTCCTCATTATCAACATTTTCTTCTCCTAATTTATAAGCTTCCCATAATTCTGTTTTAATAGAATTATGATTTTCTTTTAATAAATCTAATTCTCCACCTTTTCTAGTTGCTACCAATTGTTTTTTTCTTTTTTCTAATTTTTCAATAACTTTCTTCACAGAAGTGTTTTCATCGCCAGTATTATATATATTGGTTATTTTTTCCATTATTTCTTCTTCTTTATCCTTTGAAACAATAACCCCCAACTGGCTTATAAACAAAGTTTTCATAAAAGTAGCTAAATTAATATTAAAGAATCCTTTTCCAGGTTCATTATTATGCTCAATTTCTATGATTTCGCCAGTTATTTCATCTAAAATTTCACAAGTATCGTCCTTTTTAGTTGCTCCAAAGCTCCGTTTTATAATATAATCTTTCCCTTTATAATTTACAGTTAATTCACCTGAAATTTTTTCTCCAGTTAAAGGTAAGTATTTTTTTCTATCATTAAACTTCCCTCTAGAACTGTCAATTCCATATAACCATATTTTAATAAAATTCTCTATAGAACTTTTACCTTGCTCATTTTTTCCATAAATTAAATTAAACCCTTTTGTGAAATCTATACACTTTCCCTTAAGCCCAGCAAAAAATTCAATACTAACTTTTTTAATTATCAACAATCTCGCCTCTTTCATAAGATAAAATTGATTTCTGTTTGTATTCATATTTACTCTTATTTCGGTATAATTTAAATCTATAAATTATAAATCTATTTTTAATTAATTTATCCTTCATAAATCTTTACCTCTTCTCCCGAAATACTTTGAAGCCCTATCTTTAGTGCTAAAATTATACTTTCTCTTTCTTCTTCTGTTTCCGCGCTTTGTAATCTTTCGTATATTTTTTTAGCAAATATACTTTTTAATGAATAGCCCTTAATTAATTCATTTATATCTAATTTAATTTCACTTTTATCTATGATCTTTACAAAATGAAATTCATCTTTAAGTGATTCTTGCAAAAATTCTTCATTTAATGTAAATTCTTCGCATACTTCTCCTTTTAAAATTATCTTATAAAAATTATCTTTCCTATGATTAATTGGAATTCCATTAATAATCTTGTTTTTCACTTCACTATATCCAAAGCACCCTTGAATATTTATTTCTTTTTCATAATAATTTCTAATTGATGTTCTAACAAACTTACTTTCTACAAATTTGTCTTTAAGCTCTATTAAAATTATCCCCTTATCTTCAAGCTCATCAAAGCCCCTTCCTTGAGGACAACCGCTATAACTATAGTAAGTGTTCTCTATCCTTTTAACGTCTGAAAACTTATGTCTATGTCCTAGTGCTATATAATCCATATTACTTCTAGCTATCTCTTCTTCAGTAATAGGATTATACTCATTACCATCTTTGGTATTTGTAATTTCACCATGAAGAACCATTATATTATTATATTCCTCTACTCTTTTAACTTCTTTTAATAGTGATTTATTAACATGAGGAGTATTAAATCCAGCACCCCAAACTATAGTATTTAAATCTTCCAAAATCACATTTTCCATTGCACCTTTAAAAATATAAACATTATTAGGCCACTCTACAATATTATAAAAAGATTTTTCGTTAAATGGATCATGATTTCCTGGACTTATAAAAACTTTAACTTTACTTATATTTTCAAAACAATTTTTAATAAAATAAAGTGTAGTTTTATTTACAGATAAATTATCAAATATATCACCTGCAATTAAAAGGATATCAATTTCTTTTTCCACAGTCATTTTTATTATCTTTTCAAAAACTTGCTTTAATTCTTCTTTACTTTTTAAAGCCTCTTTTGGCGTCATTCCACTAAATGGAGTATCAAAATGTATATCTGCTGTATGTAAAATTTTAATTTTTTTCATATAATCACCTATATTCAATTTTTTATTGCGAACTTTTGTTCTAATTTTAGCATGAAATTGAGAAAGAGTCCAAAATAAAATAAAAAATAAGAGATACATTACATCTTTGTAATGTATCTCTCATTTTAGAACATGATTATGTTATTTCTAACATATACGCATTTTAAATTTAATTTAGAACCATATGATTCTTATTATATTCTATGCTCATATTCCTCTACCATTCTTTTTACCATTTCCCCGCCTACTGAACCACATTGTCTTGAACTTAAGTCACCATTATATTCTTTAAATGGAACTCCTAGTTCTTGAGCCACTTCGTTCTTGAATGTAGCTAAACCTTGTTTTGCTTCTGGAACTAATGAACTACTCTTTGACATATAAATCCCTCCTCGGTTAATTTGGTATTTATCAGTAGAAAAAACTTGATTAATTTCCTCTTCCGATAATAATATTTTAACCTCTAGGCTTTTTTTTATTCTTATTAATATAAGGTTAATTTACAAAATATATCCTTGCATTAATAGCATACATTAAAATAACATACGTCACATACTTATTTTGTTATTTTATTGCATATACCTTAGTTGATGTTTATTATACGACTATACTTTTTAAAGTAGCTTCTATGTCTCTTTTTATATCTACAAAAACATTATTTTTTTCTCTTATAAAATGATTTAATAAATCAACTGCTATTAAGTTCATTTCATTAATATCTTTGTCTGTAATTAAATTCTTATCCTTAATTTTATTCAAATATTTATTCATATCTTTAAAAAACTTACCTATATAATCTTTAATTAAATCTCTTGAATTCATTTCTGTGCTTATGCTTAATAATCTTTTTTTAAGATCCAGTACTTTCATTGGAAATAATATATACATATTTTTTTCAAATAAATGCCTAAAATCGTATTTCCAGCTTTTAATCACATTAATCTTACAATTTATATTTTCCCCTTTAAAACTTGATTTGAATTCATATACATCAGGCACCTGAATATTGGAATTAAACATTATTAAACATTTTGTATAATTGTGTTTTTTACTTTTATTCAAATTATCTTTTTCATATTCTCTTTTCTTTTTCTTAAGACTTACTATATTATCATAACCATTAGTTAACTCTTTCTTACTTATTATTATTGCTATATTTTCATCATCTCTAGTTTGAAACTGCATTTGGTATTCAAATTTTCTGTGTTCATCTTCTGCTGAAATTCTAATATTATAGCTAGAATTTTTTAGAATTATAACTTCTTCATTATTGATAATATCTTTATTTTTAATATATTTAATTCTAGTATTTGCATTTAACTCATCATTATATATTGAGTTGAAAAATTCTATTAAGAAAATTCTATTATCTAATGAAAAAATTCTTTTCATTAATTCATTTAATCTTTTTTCATATTTAGTATAATTTTTTTTTCTACCATCTAACTCCATAAAGCCTTCATAACTTTGTAAAAAGTCAAATTTCTCTTTAAAAATAACATATGAGTTATCAGAGTCTTCTTCTACACTTTTACTTTTATTAAATTCTAATAATTTATTTTTTCCTTTTCTTACTTCACTTAGTAAAACTAATTTATTCATATTGTATTCCACCTCATAATGGATTTTTACCATAATATGCTTATCTTATACTAATAATGTATTCATTTCAATGGAATGCAATACCATTCAGACATAAAATGACATAAATTTTACATTTAAATATTCAATTTTTTAAACATATTTTATTGAATTGATAAAATATAACTTTTAAATAAATTAATTATAACATTCTTTCCGCATTATTTTTATATACTGTAAAATTTTATTTTTAACTATATTACATATATATTTGAAGATATTATTTATAATAAACTTAATTTAATATGTATTATGAAATATATATTAATATTTTTTATGTTTTTCTAACATATTATGAAGCTTTAAACCACTAATTATATGATGCTAATACACAATTATCTTGTTTATTATAGCTTCTTTAATCCGTTATAATATTATCTAATCATTAAAAATCTCGTATAATTTTTAATATTGCATTGCCTATTATTTTTTTAACCACTTTTCATATGTAGTAAAATTTTTCACAATAAGTTAATATTCATTGGGTTATTTTTGCATTTCTTGTTATCTGCATACATATTTATTATTGTTCAATTATCCCATTTATTAAATTCTTCTTGCTGTTTCTATTCGCTTTAAAGCCTAAAAATAACTATACATAAAAAAATGTCTTAAAATGATTTTACCAATCACTTTAAGACATCCTCTTTTAACTTACCTCGCAACGTCCTACTCTGCCACACAGTCACCCGTGCAGTACCATCGGCGCTATAGACCTTAACTGTCCTGTTCGGAATGGG
>JAKBFR010000003.1 GCA_021837545.1 Bacillota bacterium
GAACTTACTATTGAAAATGTTAAAATAAGTACTACAAGCACTAGGTAAATTGAGTATTTTAAAAATAAACCTTTTAAATTAAACCACTCTACTTTTGTTTCAGCATTCTTCTCTTGTGTGATTCTATCATCAATTTTTGCATTCATCTTTATCAATCCCTCCAAGTGTAGCTAATTTCATGATTTCTTCTTGTGTTGCTTCTTCTCTATTGAGCTCCCCAGTTATTCTTCCTTCACACATGACATATATTCTATCTGACATACCTAATAGTTCTGGTAATTCAGAAGAAACCATAATAACAATTTTGTCTTTTCTAACCAAATCATTCATTATATGATATATTTCTGCTTTAGTACCTACATCTATTCCTTTGGTAGGTTCATCAAATATAAATATATCAGAGTCTGTATTTAACCATTTGGCTAATATTAATTTTTGTTGATTTCCACCAGAAAGTGTCCCTGCTAGAACATCAATATTGGCTGTTTTAATCTCCAATGCTTTTTTGAATCTTTCTCCCGTATCCCTTAACTTCTTATGATTCAAAACAAAATTCTTTAAATTAGTTAAGGTTATATTATCAAGAACACTCATTACTAATGATAAACCTTGGTTTTTTCTATCTTCTGTCAAAAGGCAAATTCCATTATTAATTGCATCTATAGGTGAGTTAATCTTTACTTCTTTTCCGTTTATCGTTGTCTTACCCGCTCTAATTTTATCAGCACCAAAAACAAGTCTCATAAGTTCTGTTCGTCCTGAACCAACTAAACCAGCTAGCCCTAAAATTTCGCCTTTTCTTGCTTTTAAACTAACATTTTTGACTCTACCATTATAATCACTAAGGCCTTCAACTTCTAAAACATATTCCTTAGGTTCAAAAACTTCCTTAGGGAATAATTCAGTTAAATCTCTTCCTACCATCATATTTATAAGCTTTTCTTGACTTATTCCTTCTAGATCGCAACTTTCTATATAAGTACCATCTCTTAAAACAGTAGCTCTATCACAAATATCAAAAACTTCTTTTAATCTATGTGATATATATACTACTGATACGCCTTCTTTCCTTAAAGTTTTTATAACTTTAAAAAGGTTTTCAACATCCTTCTGAGACAACGACGTTGTTGGTTCATCAAAAATAATGATTTTGGCATTTAGACTTATTGCTTTTGCTATTTCTACCATTTGTTTTTTTGCAGTTGGCAGTTGCATAACCAAGTCAGTAGATTTTATATCTATCCCTAACTTTTTGATTATAGAATCTGTATCTTCATATAATTTTTTATAGTCAACAATACCTAATGATTTATTTTTATATGGAAGCCTTCCCATATAAACGTTTTCCGAAACTGTCAAAGTTTCTGCTAGATTTAGTTCTTGATGAACAAATCCAATCCCTAATTGTGCAGCTTTAGTTGGATCAATAACTCCACAATCAACTCCTTCAACAAATATTTGACCTTCATCCTGTGTATGAACTCCTCCAAGTATTTTCATTAAAGTTGATTTCCCAGCACCGTTTTCTCCCAACAAAGCATGTACTTCACCTTTTTTAATTTCCAGTTGTACTCCTTTAAGTGCATAAACTCCGGGAAATTTTTTGTGTATATTTTTCATTTCTAAAAATACATTACTCAATTTCTAACCACCTCGACTTTCCACTAATCGTTTTCATCAATTGCTTTATAAATGTACTAACTAATTATATGTAATATCTTTACCTCTACATTTCAAATCTTTAGTTTTTAACAAACTTTAAAAAGTTCTTATATGTCAAGATATTGAACTATAATTTCAATGTATATTTTTCGTTTCTAAAAATACATTGCCAGATTTCTAACCACCTCAGCTTTCTACTAATCGTTTTCATGAACTTATTTTACAATAATGTATTAACTAATTATATGTAATATCTTTACCTTTACATTTGAAATCTTTACTTGTTAAACTAATTTTAAAAAGTATTTATTTATCTATTTCACCTTTGCTATTATAATTTTCCCATATATTCCGTTATACTTTTGCGATCTCATAACTCCACCACATTTTTCGCAAGCAAAGCAAGGGGGTTCATTTATGTTACTTTGATCCATCTCATCAAAGTATTCAGCAACCTCCTTAAGTATATTTTCTTTACTAGAATACGATTCATTAATTAACCATAGATCCCTTCACGAAATTTAGAAAGACCACTCCTTAGTGGCAGACTCTCCTTTTTTCAAAGGTATTACTACATCACCATCATAAAAACAGATCATTTCATCATCTTTAGTTTCCTCATCAGTCATATCAATGTTTGAATTCTCTTTCTTATTTTCATTTTTATTCTTGTTTTGATTTTTGTTCTTATTTTTATTTACCTGCTTATTATTTTTCACGTCTAGAATCATGGGAATTATATCAGGAGAACTATCATTAGTTTTCTCCTTAGCCATATTATCATTTTTCTCGCTACTCATATTATCATCTTTCTTTTCACTCCGATTACTATCAACTTTGTCACGGTCTTTATGAATGATTTCTAAATCATATATTTCATTATTTCTAACCTCTTCTAATATATCTTGACTCACTTTATTTTCAGCTTCTATATCTTGATTAATATCTATTTCATTTTTAAAATCTTCTTTTGCCAGAGCTCCTTTTATCAAAACTTCTTTGTCTTTTACCCCATCTTCATCATCCTTAAGTTTAGTTTTTTCTTTAACCTTGATATTTTGATGTTTAGTAAAATTCTTCACCCTATAAACCTTATCGTCTGTGCGTTCCATCATTTCTAATTCAATTAATACATCTAACGCTAATTGAATTTGCTCAACTTCTCTATTAAATTCTATAGCTAGAGTTTCTACTGTATACTTAATATTTCTTGACAGATATAAATCTCCCTCTAAATTAACCTTTCCAGCCAAAGCCACAAACCTAGTCCAAACATAGTGAATAAGATCTCTTTCAGGCCTTCTATCTATTATTTTAAATTTTGTCCCATCATACATATCAACTCTAAATTTCACATATTTTCTTTCTCTCATCTTCATCATTCTCCTTAAATTTTTTATTTTCTAAATATATATGTTGCAATTATCAATAATCAATCGTCATTGAAATCCTTGCAGAATTTCTTAAATTAATAGTGAAGAATTATTTTTGCAACGTATATATCACTTTATAATCTACAATTTACAATTTACAAATAGATTTTCTAAAACCACACGATTACTAATTGAGTATTGAGTATTGAAAATTGAACATTGGTATTGATCATTAAGTATCGAGCATTGACAATTGAGCATATATGTTACCTACACTTAAGATATATGTGTTTTTTTATAAAATTTCATTAAATTTAATAAATTTTTTCTATTAAGATACTACAAATTTTTTATATTAATCGAATTTTAAGATAAAAAAAAAGATATTACATACAGCAAGATGTAATATCTTTTCTTGATTTTTTGATTTAATTATTGCTTTAACTATTTAGGTAATACTACTGTTTGAATAGTACCATCATCATTATATGTTAATTCAGTATATTTTACACAACGTTTGTTGTCAGCTCCTCCAGATAAAGAGCTATCATGATAAAATAAGTACCATTTGTCTTGGACTTGAACAATTGAATGGTGAGTAGTCCAACCTATTACAGGATTAAGTATTTTACCTTTAAAAGTATAAGGACCTTTCGGATTTTTACTCATAGCATATACAATATAATGAGTACTACCAGTAGAATATGAAAGATAATAATATCCCTTGTACTTATGAACCCATGGACCTTCAAAATATCTTCTATCTTCATCGCCAGCAAGTATAAGATTTCCATCTTCATCAACAATTAATATTTCTTCAGGATTCTCCTTAAAAGTAAGCATATCATCATTTAATTCAGCTACTCTTGGTCCTATAGCAGGTGCTGTTGAAGCTGGACCTTCAGCATCAGGAATAAAAGTACCAGTTTGCCATTTTTCTAATTGTCCTCCCCAAAGACCACCAAAATAAACATATGATCTATTATCATCATCCACTAAGACAGCTGGATCAATACTATAGCTGCCAGGGATATAATTTTCTTGAGCTTTGAATGGTCCAGCAGGATTTGAACTAGTAGCTACTCCTAGTCTAAAGATATCATCTTTATCTCTTGCTGGGAAAAATAAATAATATGTATTATTTTTATAAGCAGCGTCTGGAGCCCATAATTGTTTTCTTGCCCATGGAATATCTTTCAAGTGAATTGCTTCTCCGTTATCAACACAAGGTGAATTCATATCATCAAGAGATAGAATGTGGTAATCCTCCATGTTATATTGGTCACCGTTATCGTTTGAAACCTGAACTTGATCAAGATCGTGAGAAGGGTAAATATAAATTTTACCTTCAAATACGTGGGCAGAAGGATCTGCAGTATAAATATTAGTTACTAAAGGTTCGTTTGGTTTTGCAATGTTTTTCATATGATTCTCTCCTATCTATTTTTATATTTATTTATAAGTTAAATATTTATAATAATTCAACCTTTGCTTCTAAAGGTGCTACTGATGTAAGTTCAAAGCTTCTCTTGTCTGGTTGCGATATTCCAACAAATAACTTGAACTTCTTACTATCAATGATTCTTTTTCCATCATCATTTATAGCTTCAAATGATTTTTTATTTATTTGCATTGTTACAGTTTTACTTTCTCCTTTTTTCAATGAAATACGTTTAAATCCTGCTAAGCTATAATTTAATACTGCATATTTTGATTCTAGATCTTTTATATAACATTGCACTACTTCTTCAACATCATAATCACCTATATTCTTAAGATCTATACTAACGTCAATATTTTCAAAATCCGCTTTAACGGAAGGTACTTGTAAATTAGATAATTCAACATTCGAGTAAGTTAATCCATAACCAAATGAATATAAACTCTCATGGTCTATATATCTATAAGTTCTTCCTTTCATTGAATAATCAGTGAACTCTGGAAGTTTATCAGTATCCTTATAAAAAGTTACTGGTAGTTTACCACTTGGTGAACATTTTCCAAATAATATATCTGCAACTGCTGTACCACCATGACTTCCTGGATACCATGCATTTAAAATAGCAGAACATTTTTCTTCTGCTCCATTAAATGTTAAACCACTTCCAGTTCCAAGGACTACTATAACTGGCGTACCAACTTCAAGTACCTTTTCAAGTAATTGTTGTTGCTTACCTGGTAAATTTAAGTTTGCTTTATCACCAGCACCTTCACTATTACCTGCATCTCCTTGTTCTCCTTCAATAGTAGAATCTAAACCTAAACATAAAACAACCACATCAGCTCTTTCTGCTACTGAAATTGCTTCAGATAATCTATCATCTGCTCTTGCTAAGTCTTCTACTCTATCTTTGTATAAATGACATCCTTCTGAATAGTAAACTCTTACATCATCGCCTATTTCATTGTGTATTCCTTCTAATATTGTTGTATATTTAGATGCTGTTCCAGAATAGTTTCCTTTTAGCATTACTTGATTATCTGAATTCGGTCCAATTACTGCAATTGACTTTAACTTTGATTTATCTAATGGAAGTATTCCATTATTTTTTAGCAAGACCATAGATTTTCTTGATGCTATTAAAGAAATTTCATTATGTTCTTTACAATCATTTACTTCATAAGGTATTTTGTTATATTCACACTCTTCATCAAACATACCTAATTTAAATCTTGTTGTCATTAGTCTTTGTGCTGATGTAGTTATTTGTTCTTCTGTTACTAACCCTTCTTTATATGCTAATAACATATTAAGATACATATTTCCACAATTAAGATCACACCCATTTTTTATTGCTAATGCTACTGATTCAGTTACTGTGCTAGTAACCATATGATGTAAATGAAAATCTGCAATTGCCCAGCAATCAGATACTATATGACCTTTAAAGCCCCATTTGCCTCTTAGTGTATCCTTTAATAAAGCTTCACTTCCACAACAAGGTTCTCCGTTGGTACGATTATATGCACCCATTACACTCTCTACATTTGCCTCTTTTACACACGCTTCAAATGCAGGTAAATAAGTTTCATATAAATCTTTTTGATTTACCTGTGCATCAAATTCATGCCTTAGCCCTTCTGGACCACTATGAACTGCAAAATGTTTAGCACAAGCTGCTAATTTAAAATATTTACCATTTCCTTGTAAATTTTTAATAAATGAAACTCCTAATCTTGAAGTTAAATATGGATCTTCTCCATATGTTTCATGTCCACGACCCCATCTAGGGTCTCTGAAGATATTAACATTAGGAGACCAATAAGTTAGTCCTTTGTATATATCTCTATCCTCTTTTTTGCTGTATTCATTATATTTTGCACGACCTTCTGTAGCAATAATATCTGCAATCTTTCCTAAAAATTCTTCATCAAACATTGCAGCTAGTCCAATAGCCTGTGGAAATATAGTAGCAGTTCCAGCTCTCGCTACTCCATGAAGACCTTCATTCCACCAATTGTATTCTGGTATATTTAAATGTTTTATAGCTGGTGACTTATAAGTTAATTGCTCTGCTTTTTCCTGCAATGTCATCTTTGACACTAATTCTTTTGCTGCTTCTGTTGCCAATTCATGAGTTTTCATTTGTTCTTTATCCATATATACCTCTCTATTCTTTAATATCTTATTAAATCATAAATTTTATATTTTTACATTTACTTGTTGATTTAATAATATACAATTTATAGTTGACTTAACAAGAAACTATTTATATAATTGTAGACAAAATTCATTCTTTTGGAGGTATTCTATGTTAAAGTATGAGTCATACCATTTTGGTGAAAACAGTCTTTTTTCTCATTATCATCCAACTAGCCTTAATTATCCTGTTCATCTACATCGTAGTTTTGAATTTATCTATGTTAATGATGGTAATATAGAAATTTCTATTAACAGTAGGAGCTTTAATCTGAAAAAAGATGATTGTATATTAATTTTGCCTTATGAAGTCCACTCTCTTTCAACTAAAGAATACTCTGATGCATATATTTGTATATTTTCACCCGAATATGTAAAAACATTCGAGAATATGATTTATGGTAAATTCCTCGAAAATCCTGTATTTAATTTATCATATAATGCACAAGCTCTAATACTAGACAAAATTTTCACAGATAATGTCAATATCCTTCAGATGAAGTCATGCTTGTATCTATTATGTTCTGAAATTATGGACCATACAAATTTACTTGTAAGTGTAAAAAACGATTATGAATTACTCCATAAAGTTCTTAACTATATTCAAGAAAACTTCACTAAGGATATTTCATTAAAAAGTGTAGCTAATGACTTTTGTTATAATTATAATTATCTTTCTAAGTATTTAAATAGAGTACTCGGAATATCATTTGTAGATTTTATTAATCAACATAAAATTAACTATGCTTCATACTTATTAAAAAATACAGGAGATTCAATTACAGATATAACTTATAAATGCGGATATTCAAGTATACGTTCATTTAATAGAAATTTTTTAAAACTCACTAATACAACTCCAAAAAACTATAGAAATTCCTTATATTTTATTTTATAATTAATTACTTATATGGTTATTAACGGTAGTATTAGGACGACTATAACGGACATAAAAAGTGCCCGAAACCTCAGTAATTTCAAGGATTTCAGACACTTCTTATTTTTAATTCTATTGGCGGAGAGAAGGGGATTTGAACCCCTGACAGAGCTTTCACCCTATACACGCTTTCCAGGCGTGCTCCTTCGGCCACTCGGACATCTCTCCACATTTACTACAACGTACTTGATTATAGCAATTTAGCTAGATGACGTCAATATGAATTATAATTCATTTTTCCTTCTATTGTCAAAAAATCTTGTTAATAACGCTGAGCATTCCTCATCGTAAATCCATTTAATATCTACAAATGAATTTAACCCCCTATTATCTAAAAGATTTATTACCGAACCACAAGCACCCATATCCTTATTAAAAGTTCCTATATAAACTTTAGATAGTCTGCTTTGCACGATTGCACTCGCACACATGGAACACGGTTCTAATGTTACATACATTTCAGCTCCATTTAATCTCCAATTTCCAATATGTTTTGAAGCTTCTTTAATTGATAAGATTTCTGCATGAGCTGTACTATCATTTAAGGTTTCTTTTAAATTATGAGCTTTGCCAATAATAACGCCATTTTTTACGATCACTGCACCTACTGGAATTTCCCCTTTATTCATTGCTAAAATAGCTTCTTTTTTTGCAAATTCCATAAAATCAACCATTATTATAATACTCCTATTATCAATCTTCTTATTTAAACATATTGAATATATTACTTTTCTTGATTCCTTAACGTATATTGTAATTATAATTTATATGTTTTTTACTCATTTCGTTTGCTAACTTAGGCTTATAAAAGAAAATAGCACATCAAACTATCCAAGAAATCATTAAAGAAATACAAGTAATGTTCCTAGTTTAGTAGAACAACATCTCTTCTATTTTCATTTTACCTAATCATCCTTAGACAACTTCTTTATCTTTTACATATCGTTAGCAGCTTGATTTTCTTCAATATTAATAATCATCCTAACCTTTTTTATTCTGTTCTTTTCTATTTCCTCAGCAATAAATTTTATATTGTTGACTATAACTTCTTCTCGTTCTTCTGGCATTCTCCCAAGATCTTCAATCATAAGTCCACCAACAGAATCAAATTCTTCCGAGTCTATATTAATACCTATTAAATCACTAATATCATGAAGTCTTAAACTACCTTCAACTACATATTCATTTTCCTTAATAAATTCAACGGGGTTTTTTTCTTCATCATATTCATCTTCAATTTCTCCAACTATTTCTTCTACCAAGTCTTCAATTGTTATTAATCCTACAGTTCCACCATATTCGTCTAATACAACTGCAATCTGATTTCTTGTTTTCTTCATTTCCTTAAACAATTCTATAATTTTTTTAAATTCAAATGTATAAAATGGTTCTCTTATATATTTAGAAATATTAAAATCTTTTCTTAAATTTTCAATCGTAGCAAGATCCTTAATATTTAAAACTCCGATAATATTATCTATTGTCTGATTGTAAATTGGAATTCTCGAAAATTGTTCATTCTTAATAACATTAATGACCTCATCATAACTTGCTTCTTTATCAACTGAAATAATATCAACTCTTTGAACCATTACATCTTTAACTTGAAGATCAACAAATTCAAATACATTAAATATCATTTCTTTTTCATCATTTTCCAAAATGCCTTCTTCTTCACTTACTCCAACCATAGTCTTTAATTCTTCATGTGTTATAAAAGACTTTGCTTCATTCGGATCTCCACCCAAAATTCTAATAACCAATGAAGAAATAGCAGTAAATATATAAACTAATGGTTTAAATATTATTACTATAAATTCTATGGGCCTTGCAACTCTTAAAGCAACTGCTTCTGATTTCTGCTTTGCAATAGACTTTGGAGTTATTTCTCCGAAAATAAGTACTAAAACAGTTATAATTCCAGTTGCTATTCCAACTCCACCATCACCGAAAATATTTGTTGCAAGTACTGTAGCCATTGAAGCAGCTCCAATATTCGCCACATTATTTCCAATCAAAATTGTTCCTAAAAGTCTGTTTGGATTTCTTGTAAGCTTTTCAACTAATTTAGCGCCCGGAACTTCTGCTTCTACCATATGCCTTAACCTTATTCTGCTTAAAGACATCAGTGCAGTTTCTGACATTGAAAAAAAACTAGATAATATAATTAGTATAACTAAACTAATTATCTGCCACGTATAATTGGGGTCCAAAAATAATCACTCTCCTAATAATTTAAATATTTATATATTCTAATATATTATATCACACTCTAAAAAAAAGTAATATAATTCCACTATTTTAACTTTGATTTAGTGCTACTATTGTTAAGTTAAAATCTTTCTACTACACATAAAATACCTATAGGCTAAACATTTTTTCATATGTTCAGTCTATAGGTATCCGTTTACTTTTAAGTTAAAAAAATAATATAGTTTTCCTTTTATTATAATTTATGCTAATAAGTTATCTTATGAGCATAAATTATTTTCACTATCTTCTCTAATTCTTCATTTAATGCTAATTGTACTACTTTATTATTATTTAATTCAAAAGTATATATATTTAGCCCTTCTAAATTAGTATTATAATATGTTATAACACCTTTCTTAAGTGCATCTTTTCTTGCTGTAAGATATACTCGTCTAACTGCATCTTTATAAATTTTTTGCGCAATTTTTCTTCGACTTGCCTTATAAACTTTAGTTATCGTTATATCTCCATTATATAATTCATATTCATAATCAATATACATAAGATAGCTAACTAAATATAATCCTGCACATACTATTCCAAGTGTTATTCCAATTATCATTGACCCAAAAACAGTCATTATTGCAACTACCCCAAAACTAATTGCTATGTTTTTAAACATATTACTAACTCTCTTAGGTTTATCTGATGGAATAAATTGTTCTAGAACAACCTCCATATTATTACCCCTCTCTTTACCATTTGTGTTTATCTGATAGCTAGCATCCGTAACACTCCAACTTCTTAAAGTGGGAGATAACGGCTGCACGCTCCTAGATAAGTTCAACTAAGATTTAGATGGTAATCAAACCCCACCTAAATCAAGTTTCACTTTATATTAAATATTCTAACTTATTTAATAATAATATCAAGTATTATTATACATCTCACTCTGCTAAAAGGTATTCAGTTTTCAAAACATTATTTATGTCTTCTTGCAAAATCTACAAATATAAATTTATCTGGTCGATGCCTAGATTCTGTATACTGAAATAAACTCGTATCATCTAAATAAGTGTAACTCTTCACTACTACTACCATATCAAAGCTCTTCATCTCTAAATATTTTCTATCTTCTTCAGTTGCCGCTTGCACTGTAATTTCTTTTTTAGCATAAGCTATCTTTAACCCTAATCCATCTTCTATATATTTATATATTGACTCTTCACATATTTCTTTCGTAATATTTTCAACATACTTCTGAGATAGATAATCCTTATCTAAAATTATTTTTTCGCCGGCTATACTTCTAGTTCTGACTATTCTCCAAACATTCTCGCCATCTTTTAACTCTAACTTTTCAGCTATTGATTCCCTTGGCTTTATGCATTCTAATTCCTCTACATTAGTTTGTGAATTAGGTCCAAACTTATCTGCTATTTCTTTAAAACTTACAACACCTGATACTGGAAAATCAAACTTATTTATATCTAATACTAAAGCTCTCTTTCCCTTTTTCTTTTGTATGTATCCATTTTGTTCAAGACGTGTTAATGATTTTCTTACAGTATCTCTAGAAACCCCATATTCTTTCATCAAATCGCCTTCTGATTCAATTGTATCGTTAACCTTATAGATTCCATTTTCTATTTTGCTTGCAATTTCATTATATATATTAAAATATTTACTAATCATTTTCATCACCATAAATATTTTAACATACTATGCTACCATGTTGTACTAGTTAAATTAATTTGTTGTAACAATTTTATATGGTGTTCAACAAATAAAAACCATATACTACATAAACTGAACCAATAAAAATAATCCATTAGCTTTTAAGCTATGTCTACTTAAAGAGGTACAGTTCACAAAGATATATAGCCTTTATTTTATTTAAATTTAAGAAGTTAAGATTATCACATTACTTAAGGGATTCATAGATATGCTCTTACTTGAAATTAAATAGTATATTCTAATATGGTAGTTTCTCCAGCTATAGTATCTACATTTTCCATAATTTTTATTGAAGTTAATATCTCTGGGTTTGTTATTAAAACAAGACTTATTAATGAGAATCCTTTTTCTTTTATAAAATCCGGGTTAATTTTAATTATAGGCGTTCCGGCCTTAACTTTAGTTCCTTGTTCTATTAATTTTTCAAATCCTTCTCCATTTAATGAAACAGTATCAAGCCCAATGTGAACTAAAAGTTCTATACCATTTTCTAATGTCATTGCAAAAGCATGTTTTGTACTAAGTATTAAAGTTAATTCTCCATCAGCAGGTGCAACAATAGTATCACTAATAGGATTAATTGCTAATCCGTCTCCAGCCATCTTTTGTGCAAAAACAGGATCTGGAACTTCTGATAAAGGTATAGACTTACCAGAAACAGGTGCTGATAATTTAAAGTTAATATTTTGAGTTTTATTTTTTTTATTTTTCAGAAATTCAAACATAATTATATCCTGATAAACAGGACAATCCACATCCTTTCTTTAATATAAACATAATATAATTATAATGTGTTTTATTATTATTTCTCGATTAAATACGCTATAGATTCATAAGGTCTTAAATTAACTGCCTTACTTAATTTTATACTATCCTTATAATTTGAAATTAATATTTCATTATTCTTATGTAAAAATCCTTCTGACAATTGTATCTCTCGGCTCTCACCATAGAAATTATTTAATACTATAAGCATAGTATCTTCATATTCTCTAGTGTATGCAAATACCTTATCATCTTCTTCTAATATCATATTAAAATTACCATCTGAAATTACATCATATTCTTTTCTAAGTTCTATAAGTTTTTTATAATGATAAAATACCGAATCATTATCTTTTAATGACTCTTCAACATTTATATATTTGTAAGAACTTCCTACAGGTATCCATGGAATTCCATGAGTAAATCCACAATTATCATCACTATTCCATTGAACCGGTGTTCTTGAATTATCTCTTGATTTTGATTTTAAGATTTCTAGAATTTTTTCTTCATCTATACCTTGCTCTTTTAATATTTGATAGTAATTTTTAGATTCAACATCTCTATATTCTTCTATAGATTTAAAATCTGGATTAGGCATACCAATTTCTTCTCCTTGGTAAATGTAAGGTGTCCCTCTCATCATATGTATACATGTAGCAAGCATTTTAGCACTTTCTTTATGGTATTTACCACAATCTCCAAATCTAGATACGATTCTTGGTTGATCATGATTACACCAAAATAATGCATTCCATCCATTCTCTTTTTCCATTCCATATTGCCACTCTTTAAATAACGACTTTAACATTTTAAAATCAAAATCCATAAGAGTCCACTTATCACCTTTATCATAATCAACTTTTAAATGATGAAAGTTAAATACCATAGATAATTCTTTTTCCTTTGGATTTGAGTACTTGATGCAATTATCAATTGTAGTTGAAGACATTTCCCCTACAGTCACTATATCATTATATTTTCCAAAAGTTTTTTCATTTAATTCCTTTAAATATTCATGAACTTTAGGCCCATCGGTATAAAATCTTCTTCCATCTCCCACATTGTCATCAATAAATTCTTTTGGTTTTGATATTAGGTTTATAACATCAAATCTAAATCCTTTTACTCCTTTTTCAATCCAATAATTTACTACTTTATAAATTTCATTTCTTACCTCAATGTTCTCCCAATTAAGATCTCCTTGAGTCTTATCAAATAGATGCAAATAATATTCGTCAAATTTATCTACATATTCCCATGCAGACCCTCCAAATTTTGATATCCAATTTGTTGGTTCCTTACCATTAATGTCTTTCTTAAAAATATAAAAATTTTTATATTTCAAATCTCCTCTCAAGGCATTTTTAAACCAATTGTGTTCAGTTGAAGTATGATTAAAAACCATATCAAGCATTATATAAATTTGTCTTGATTCTGCTTCTTTTACAAGTTTATCAAAATCTTCAATAGCTCCAAATCTAGGATCTATAGTATAATAATTGGCTACATCATATCCATTATCAATTTGTGGAGAAATATAAAAAGGGGTCAACCATATATAATCTATTCCTAACTCTTTTAAATAATCTAGTTTTTCTATTACTCCGTTTAAATCACCAATTCCATCTCCATTTGAATCTTTAAATGATTTAGGATATACCTGATAAACAGTACTTTTTTTAAAGTTTTTCATACTGTTTTTCCTCCTTATATTTTTTTAAGGAACGAGGCTAGCATGCCCCATTCCTATTTTTGAATTTTTAAATTTTATAAATCTAATTTTTTTCTTCCTACAATTACAGTTAAAACAAATGGTACCACTATTGCTATTAACATTGCAAAGGCAAACTTTAGCATATGTTGTGGTTGTATTGATAATATTCCTGGAAGTCCACCAACACCAATAGAATTTGCCATTACGCCACTTGCAACAGATGCTATTGCTGCTATTGCAGATCCTATCATTCCACAAAGGAATGGGAATCTATACTTTATATTTATTCCGAACATTGCTGGTTCTGTTACACCTAAATAAGCTGATATACAAGCTGGTATAGATACTTGTTTTTCTTCTTCATTATGTTTTTGTAAGAAAATCATAGCTAAAACAGCTGAACCTTGAGCAATGTTAGATAATGCAATCATTGGCCATAATGGTGTTCCACCTAATTCAGCCATTAATTGAAGATCTATTGCATTTGTCATATGATGTAATCCTGTAATAACTAATGGTGCATACAAGAATCCAAATATACCGGCAAATATACTTCCAAATGATGATGTTAATCCACCATATACTACTGCTGAAACAGCTGATCCAATAGCCCAGCCTATAGGTCCAAGTACTGTGTGTGCTATTAATACTGCTGGTACTAAGGCAAAAAATGGTACTATTATCATTGATATTGCATCAGGTGATATTTTTCTCATACCTTTTTCAAGATAAACTAAAACGAATCCTGCGAGTATTGCTGGTATAACTTGTGCTTGATAACCTATCATATTAACCTTAGCGAATCCAAAATCCCAAAATGGAATTTTATCTGCTCCTGCAACAGCATAAGCATTTAAAAGCTGTGGTGATACTAGCGTAATACCTAAAACTATACCAAGAATTTGAGTAGTTCCCATTTTCTTAGTTATTGACCATGTGATTCCTACAGGTAAGAAGTGGAATACAGCTTCACCAATTAACCATAAAAAGGCATGTGTCCCAGCCCAAAATTGTGATATTTCTACTAAACTCTTTGTCCCATTTTCAAACATTTTTATATCGCCAATAACATTTCTAAAACCTAAAATTAGTCCTCCAACTATGATAGCTGGTATTAATGGTGCAAATATTTCTGCTATATTTGCCATAGCTCTTTGAAGCATGCTCATATTTGATTTAGCAGCCTGTTTAACATTTTCTTTGCTTACTCCATCAATTCCAGCAACTTGTGTGAATTCATTATAAAATGTAGATACATCGTTTCCAATTATGACTTGAAATTGTCCAGCTTGAGTAAATGTACCTTTGACAGCTTTTATTTTTTTAATTTTTTCTTCATCTGCAATTGATGTATCATTTAATACAAACCTCATTCTTGTAGCACAATGTGATACAGCTCCTATGTTTTCCTTGCCTCCTATATACTCCAATAACTCTTTTGTTTCATTTTTATATTTTGCCATTTCTCCCTCTCCCCCTTAAACATATACGTATATGTTTGTTTATATTTTTATATTAACCTATACGTATACGTTTGTCAATGTTATATTTTATTAAATAAAAAATAGAATTATACCTTTATTTAGATACTACCAGATAAATTTCTCTAGTTCTCTAAATTAAGTATAATTCTATTTCACTTATACAATGTGTAGCCCTATAAAGTTAAATTTTCTATTTATACCCCAGAATATGCGCTAAATCCACCATCTACAGGAATTACAACGCCTGTAATAAAGCTAGCTGCTGGTTTTGAAAGTAAGAATAATAATGTTCCTATAAGTTCTTCACTTTCACCATAACGCCCCATTGGAGTACTATTTAAAATTTTATGCGTTCTCTCTTTAGGAGTACCGTCTTCATTAAATAATAAATCTTTATTTTGTTTAGTTACAAAGAATCCTGGTGCAATAGCATTTACACGGATACCTGACTTAGCAAAATGTACTGCTAGCCATTGTGTAAAGTTACTTATTGCTGCCTTAGCCCCTGAGTAAGCAGGGATTTTTGTAAGTGGAGTGAAAGCATTCATTGAAGAAATATTTAGAATGCTGGCATCATCCTTATTTAACATATCTTGAGTAAATACTTGTGTTGGTATTAATGTTCCAAGGAAGTTTAAATTAAATACAAATTCAACACCTTTAGGATCTAAATTGAAGAATGTAGTAATGTCAGTCTTATCTATATCTCCTTCAAAATAATACTCATTAGTTGTTGTTGCTCTAGGATTATTTCCACCTGCACCATTGATTAAAATATCACAAGTTCCAAAATCCGCAATAACTTGTGTACGTGCTGATTCTAAGCTTTCCTTATTAAGTACATCAACTGCATAAGCTTTTGCTGTATTACCTTCTTTTATAATTTCATTTGCATAACTTTGTGCACTCTCAATGTTTCTGTCTAAAAGAGCTACCTTTGCTCCACATTCAGCAATTGCTTTTGCAAACATACTGCAAAGTATTCCACCTGCTCCTGTAACAACTACTACTTTATCTTTTAAATCAATTTGAAATGGTGTTTTCATAATACTTTCCCCCTATTTTTCAATTTATTTAATTTTTCAAGTGTTTCCCATATACCGTTAATATAACTTGCACCTAATGCACGATCATATAATCCGTATCCTGGTCTACCCGTTTCTCCCCATATCATTCTTCCATGATCTGGTCTTAAATAACCCTTAAAGTTATTCTTATGTAAAATACTCATAATTTTCACAATATCAAGTGAACCACAAGCTGAGAAATGAGCTGATTCTTCAAAACTTCCATTATCTAAAAGTTTTACATTTCTTACGTGCATAAAGTGTATTCTTCCTTGAGCACTATATCTATCAATCATTTTATAAATATCATTTGATTTTGAACATCCTAATGATCCAGTACATAAAGTTAAACCATTATTAGGACTATCAACTAATTTTAAGAAACGATCTATATTCTCTTCAGAAGTTATTATTCTAGGAAGACCAAATATGTCGTATGGAGGATCATCTGGATGTATTGCCATATCAATTCCAGCTCCCTCTGCAACAGGGATTACTTTTTCTAAGAAATATTGTAAATTTCCCCAAAGAGCTTCTTTATCAGTTTTTGAATAATCATCAAATAAAGCTTTTAAATCTTCTTTTTTATAGCTAGAATCCCAGCCCGGAAGAGATAATTCTCCATTTAATGGATCCATCTTTTCAAGTTGATCTGTATAATAAACAAGAGCTGTAGAACCATCTTCTAATTCTTTATCAAGTTGAGTTCTAGTCCAATCAAATACAGGCATGAAGTTATAGCAAATACACTTTACTCCTGCTTCTCCTAATCTTCTAATATTTTCATTATAGTTTTCTATATATTTGTCACGAGTAGGTTTTCCAAGCTTTATGTCTTCATGAACAGGTACACTTTCAACTATATCAAATATAAGACCTGATACTTCAACATCCTCTTTTAATTTTGCTATACTTTCACGGCTCCATACTTCTCCAACTGGTACATCGTAAACTGCTGAAACAACGCTTCTCATGTTAGGAATTTGTCTTATATACTTTAGTGTTACAGGATCACTTTTTCCATACCATCTAAATGATAATTTCATAATAACCACCTCTTATTCTAATTTTTTTAGCTTACTTTTTCATTGATCTTTACTAATTTTCGTATATTTTTATACTACTCATAAAAGAATATACATTAAAATGCGCTTTCAGCTTTATTATTTGTTTTTTATTTTAATTAGCTATTGTTTGTATATCTAAATTATATATATTTATTTGCAATATTTATTGCTTTTATTGCTTGAAAAGTAATAAATATTGCTATATTGTATACTTATTAAAATGCCTTAATAGAATATTTTTAAATTGTAATTGAAATCTAAAGATAATGTGAGAATAAACACCAAATAAAAATATATAAGTAATTTAATATTATATTTATAAACATTTTAGGAGGTAGCATGAATAATAACATATTAGAATTTACATCAAGACAAGTTATGAATTCACTAGATTTTGAATTTTTTCACTATTCTGATAATCATGGTATAAATGTTGAATATCATAATCATGATTTTTATGAGATATTGTTCTTTATTTCTGGAAAAGTTAAATATATTATTGAAGGAAAAACATATAATCTTAAACCTAATGATATTCTTCTAACTAACAATAAAGAGCTACATAAACCTGTAATTGAACATGGCACGAACTATGAAAGGATTGTTCTTTGGATTAATCCAGACTTTGTGAAATCAATTGAAACTAATGAAACTACTCTTACACTTTGTTTTGAGGATTCCTCGAAACATCATTATAATATACTTCGTCCAAATATTAATCTTTTTCATTGTATTAAGAAGATATATGAAAAACTTGAAAAAGCTTATAATAATAATGATTATGGCGATACTCTTCTTCAAAAAATTTATATAACAGAATTGTTAATATACCTTAATAAAGCATATTTTGATACGTCTACAGAAATTCAAATTGATATTGAACATAACTCAAAAATAAGTGATGTTGTACATTATATAAATGAAAATTTATGTGAAGATTTATCCCTTAACACGTTGTCTCAGAAATTTTATATAAGCAAGTATCATTTAAGTCGCCAATTTAAGCAATATGTTGGATTTACTATCCATCAATATATCAGTAAAAAAAGACTTATTATTGCTAAAATTCATTTACATGATGGAGCTTCTATAGATTCTGCATATATTGATAGTGGATTTAATAACTATCCAAATTTTTTAAAAGCTTTTAAAGATGAGTTTGGATTTTCTCCAAAAAAATATATCAAAGCACTTAATGAAAATAAATTTAACTAACATAAAAGGCTTAACCATTTCAGTTAAGCCCCTTTTTAATATATATGGTACTCCCTTCAGGAGTAATTTTAATAAATTTTTTCTCAATTACATTAAGCATTCCATTTACTATTATAGCTAAACCTGCTGACATTAAGGTTCCCCATAGTATTTTAACCGTATTTACTGTTCTAAGACCATCTAATAAAATGCTACCAATCCCACCAGCATTAATAGATGCTGCAATTGTAGCAATACCGATTGTAGATACTACTGCAAGATGAATTCCTGCAAAGATTGGTCTAGTCACAAGTGGCAATTTAACTTGAAATAAGATTTGACTTTTATTCATTCCCATTCCAGTTGCTGCCTCAATAATGTATGCATCCACATTATTAAGTCCATCTATTGTGTTTCTTAGTAATATATACTGATTATAAAGTACTAAAACTATAATTGCAGTAACTTTTCCTAGCCCTGTTAGTGGTACTAAAATTGCGAACAACGCTAAACTAGGAATTGAATATATCATTGCAAATATATTAATCAGCAATTTGGATGCTATTTTTGAATAAGCTGTTAAAATTGTCAATAAGGCCGCTAATACTATTGATATTACTAAGGTAATTAAAACAATTTCTATATGTCCTACAAAAGCTTTTAATAACTTATCAGGATATTTTAATAAATAATCAATCATAAACTTTTAGTCCTCCAAAAATATTTTATGTCCCTTTGCTGAATCAATCAACGATCTCACAAAGTCATTTGCTGGATTTGCAACAATATTTTTTGGTGTATCTAATTGTTGTACCTTTCCTTTATCCATTATTAATACTCTGTTACCGAGTTTAAATGCTTCATTAATATCATGAGTTACGAATAAATATGTTTTCTTTGAAGTTTTATAAATCTTTAATAACTCATCTTGAAGATTTATTCTATTTATTGCATCAATAGCACCAAAGGGCTCATCAAGTAACATTACATCAGGATTAACTGCCAAAGCTCTAGCAAGTCCTACGCGTTGCTGTTGACCACCAGATAGTTGCGATGGATATCTATTCTTAAATTCATTTGGCTCTAATCCTACAAGTTTAAGCAGTTCATCTACCCTAGCATCTATTTTATCCTTAGGCCACTTAAGTATCTTTGGTACTGTTGCAATATTACTTGCTATTGTCATATGAGGAAATAACCCTACCTGTTGAATTACATAACCTATTTTTCTACGAAACTCTACTGGATCTTTTTTACTAATATTCTCACCAAAAAATTCAATACTTCCTTTATGTGGATCATACAAACGATTAATCATCTTAAGAAGAGTTGTCTTTCCACACCCTGACGAACCTAAAATTGTAATGAACTCCCCATGGTTAATGGTGAGACTTACACCATCAACTGCACTATATGCTGATCCCTTAAATTGTTTGTAAACATTCTTAAACTCTATTGCTATACTCATCTTGGCTATCTCCTTCTATCTGCTATTTAATAGAATCGTAATACTCCTTTGCTACTTCTTCATATTCTTTTTTATCTACATCAACTTCTGCATTTAACTTTGTTATCTTCTTTGTATCTAAACTTGCACTAACTTTATTTAAAATATCAGCAATGTCAGGATGAGCATCTAATACTGATTTTTTAATTACTGGTGCTAAGTTATATGGAGGCCATACGTGTTTATTATCCTCTAATAAAGTAAATTCAGGTTTTATTAATTGACCTTCTGTTGTAGATGCTGGTGCAAGATCAGCTTCATTATTTGCTAATACCTCATATTTTAAGCCATTATCATATACCTTTGAAGATTTAAAGTTAAATTTTCCATAAACCTTCTCTAAGCCTGGAATACCATCTTCTCTTTTATCAAATTCACCTTGTGATGCAAATCTGATTTCACTTGCATGTGCTTGTAGATCAGAAATAGTTTTAATTCCAAGTTTATTTGCCACATCAGTACGAATTACTAAACCTTGTCCATCATTTGCAGATGAATAATCAAGCCATTCTAAATTAAATTGCTTTTCATACTCTGATTTCACTGTGTTATAAACCTCTTTGGGATCTGTGATTAAATCCTTTTTTAAAATTGCTAATAATCCAGTTCCTGTATACTCAGGATATAAATCAATTTCATCATTTACTAATGATGTATGAATAACAGAACTAGCAATGTTAGGTACTCTCTCTACCTTGTAACCTTTATCCTCAAGAGCTAGTGCATAAACTTCACCTACTAATGAATTCTCTGTAAAATCCTTTGACCCTATACGAATTTTAGTTTTATCTTCACTTGAACTTTTACTATTGCCGCAAGCAACAAGGCCCCCAAGTACAACTGTAATTAATAAAGTTCCTATGATCTTTTTGATGTTTTTATTCATATTATCACTCCCTCTTTTAAATTTAATTTTATTAAATTTGCTTAAAATTAGATATTTGAATTAACATATTTATATCTAAGAAGATATCTTTCTAAACCTAACATCGTTACATTAGCAAGCATAGAAAGAACTGCTACAGTGACACCTCCTATGATTAATAAATCAGCTCTATTTAATCCTAGCCCAGTAAAAATAATATTACCGACACCACCACCACCTATATAGGCAGCCAGTGTAGCACTAGCAATTATCTCAACCATTGCTGTTTTAATTCCAGTTAGCATAAGTGGTACTGCTAGTGGCACCTTCACCTTCCAAAAACTTTGTGATTTTGACATTCCCATTGCCATTGAAGTCTCTATCATAAATTCAGGAATTGTGTTGAAGGCAAGTGCTGTATTTAATAATATTGGCGGTATTCCAAGTAACACTAAGGCAATCAGTGCAGGTTTAATACCTGTTCCTACAATAGGAATTAACATGATTAATACAGCTAAGCTTGGAACAATTCGGAGTGTATTAAATCCTGCTGTTACCCATTTATACCACTCTTTATTTTTCGTTGATAGTATTCCAAAAGGAATTCCAATAATAATTGCTACTAACAAAGATAGTAGACTTATAGTTAAATGCTCACCTATCGCTTGCAGATAGGTATCCATATCCTTTTCAAAATATTCTAAAATGTTATACCACATATTTTCACTTCCCTTTTTCAAACAATGTAAAAAATCCCCTCCTATAAGCATATAACAATTGCTCCTATAAATTCAATTAAAATTCCATTCCAACCGAACTTATTAATTTTGTTGATGTTGTTGAATGTATAATAGATAATATATTCGCCTACCATACTAATAAATAAAAAAATTAGGATACCATCCAGTACCCTAATTGTTCCTTTTTATTTTAAATAATATCTTACGACTCTGTTAACATATTTACACCATGTTCTTTCTTATCCTGCCCTTCTATCTTAGGCATTACTATTGATAAAATTAGAGATAGAATAGATATAATTATAAATATTATAAACAGAACATGCAAAGAACTATTTAAAGAAAGCTTAATTTGCTCACTCGTGACTGCAGCATTATATGTAGAGGAATTATATAAATTGCTTGGCTCTACTCCTTTTATTCCAAGCTGAATAAAATATCTAATTATATATAAATTAAATATACTTCCAAATACACTTACACCTATTGTTTGTCCTAATGTCCTAAGTAATGAATTAGTAGCAGTTGCAGCACCTCTTTTGTTATATTCTACAGATTCTTGAACAATTATAGTTAAAGTAGTAAAAGCTCCACCAAATCCAAAACCCATTATAAAAACATATACTAATACTAATAATAGTGAAGAATTTATATCTAACGTGGGTAGCAATATTGTGCTAATAAGCAAAATTACATTAGATATGAATATTACTACTTTTGCTCCATACTTTACTATGCACTTCCCTAAGACTACCGAAGCTATAAGCCAAGCTACTGACATTGGAGCCAGAGCCAATCCTGATACCTTAGCATTAAAGCCTAATATATTTTGCAAATATATTGGTAAATAAACATTTGAACCTATTAATATAGCTGAAGCTAAAAAACTTATTAAATTTACAATTGTGCTTGTCTTTGTAAATATTTCAAAAGGGATAATTGGCTCTTTTGCTTTTCTTTCTATCTTATAGAATGCAATTAGCAGTATTATAGTTATAACCACTGATATTGCTATAAATATATTATGCTTAGAACTTGTATTTTCAGTTGATAGAAAAATATTCAAAAATATAATCATTGCAATGGATAAAGTAATAATCCCTGCAAAATCTATGTTATGTTTTTTCTTCTTAACTGTTTCCTTTAGATTTCTTTGAATAAGTATAACTGATAATATTCCAAAAGGAAGATTTATAAAAAATATCCAATGCCAAGACAATATATCTATTAATATTCCTCCCAAGAATGGACCTGCAAGACTTGCAATTCCCCATACTGTACCTATAAGCCCTTGAACCTTTGGTCTTTCCTCCAATGTAAATACATCTCCAATAATTGTATATGTAACTGTAAATATTGCACCTGCACCCAACCCTTGAATTGCACGGAATCCTATTAACATATTCATAGTGTGTGATAATCCGCATAAAAAACTCCCAACTAAAAATATTATTATTCCAATTGAAAGTATATTTTTTCTTCCATATAAATCTGACAACTTACCGTATATTGGAGTAGAGATTGCAGACGTTAATAAATATACTGAAAAAACTAAACTAATAACTTCAAATCCCTGTAAATCCTTCACTATAGTTGGAATGGCTGTAGTCACAACTGTTCCTTCCACTGCTCCTAAAAACATTGCTACCATTAATGCTATTACTATATTTCTCTTTGTCGAATACATTCTTTTAAATCACTTCCTTATTAAATTCCTTTGTTAAATTTATTAATGAGACTTTGTAAGTATATATATATTAAACTATTTACACAACATAATAATAACTCAACTTTCTTTTCACTAATTATGTGCTAAAGTTGAATTATTAAATAATTTCAAAATATCACAAAAAACAAACAATCCCAAAATAATCTCCTTTTGCAAAAACAAAAACGGCTTAACCCGCATGGTTAAGCCGTTTTAATATATAACTTGGTACTCCCAGCGAGAATCGAACTCACATCTATCCCTTAGGAGGGGATTGTTCTATCCATTTAACTATAGGAGCATATATTATAAGAATCGAACTAATGCTTTTATTCTTACTTATAAATTCTATTATAATTATTTGATCTTGTCAAATCTGTTATGCAGATATATCTTGTGTTACGGATCCTAGCTCTTAGACATTGTGCCCCTTGTGGGTATAAGTTCAACTAAGATTCAGATGAGGATCAAACCCCACCTGAATCAAGTTTCACTTGATTCAAATGTATGTCTCAAAAGTCTAAGTTATAAGATAAATACATAATTAAGGATTAAATTGTTTTTAATTAATTTGTTTTTGCTTTAAATTTTCTATTAACCTTAACTCTAAATATATCTACAATGCTAGTTATTAACGGACTTGATATTATTATTACAGCTAATGATATTACCCAATGTTCTGGTTGTATTTTAGATAGACTAAATATATCTCTTCCAATTGGAGTTAAAAATCCAAGCACTATAATTCCAAACATTGACAAACACATTACAGTTTTAAACTTAGTTAATGGTCTTGCAACTCTAAATAATATTACCATACTAATTCCTGAAAACATTAATACTGCTAAAGTTCTACTGTACATCATTGGTAGCTTCATTTGAAGTGCTATTAAAAATGTCATAAGTGTAAATAAAGCGAGTAATATTCCATTTGGAATACTAACTGTCAATATTCTAGTTAAGAATCCTTTTTTAACACCACCAGTGCTAGGTAATAATGCTAAGAAGAATGATGGAATTCCTATAGCACAGCTTCCTACTAAAGAAAATTGTATTGGTAGTATTGGATATTCTATAAACAATATTGAACATATAAATGCTAAAATTATAGAATACACAGTTTTGGATAAAAATAATTCTGAAACCCTCTCTAAATTATTAATTTGCTTTCTTCCTTCTTCAACAACCTTAGGTAGTGCAGAAAAATCCGATTTCATCAATACTAATTGTGCTACAGCTTTAGTTGCATCAGACCCATTTGCCATAGCTATTCCACAATCTGACGCCTTCAAAGCAAGTACATCATTTACTCCATCACCTGTCATCGCAACAGTATGCCCCATTTCTTGAAGTAATAAAACAATTCTCTTCTTCTGATGTGGAGTCACTCTTCCAAAAACGGAAGTCTTCTTTATTAATGCCTTTAACGTATCATCATCCTCTGGCAATTCTCTTGCATCAATATAATTCTCCCATTGAGTTAAACCACATCTTCTAGCAACTTCTGAAACTGTAACTGGACTATCTCCTGATATTATCTTTACATCTACGCGTTGCTTGTTAAAATATTTTAATACGTCTGGAGCTGCTTCTCTTATAATATCTTCAAGTAATATTAAAGCGACACTTTCTATATTACCTTCTAAATTATCATTTAATTCATTATGAAGATTTGCTAATAATAAAACTCTTTTTCCTTTTTGAGCTTCATCCTTAACTAAATTTTCTATAAAATGATATTGCTTATTTAATATTATTTCTGGTGCTCCAAGAACCCATGTGCCAAATTTCTCAAAAGTAATCCCACTCCACTTACGTTTAGATGAAAATGCAATTTTATCTGTACATTTTATATTGTTATCATACTCTGTATATTTAGCCAATATAGCTTTCTGCGTTGCGTTATTACAAGGAAGATTATGAATTAAAGCTGCTAATATTATATCTATTTCTTTAGAATCTCTATCTCCAACATTTTTCACCTCAGCTAATCTCAAATCACCTTGTGTCAAAGTTCCTGTTTTATCTAAACAAAGCACATCAACTCTTGCTAAAACTTCCGTAGCACACAATTCCTGAACTAAAGTATCATATTTAGACAACTTTATAATTGAAACTATAAATGTCGCACTTGTTAACAACACTAACCCTTCAGGTATCATTCCAACAATTCCTGATACTGCACCTATAGATGCATCTTGCCATGTATATCCTGGAATTCTCAATTGAGTTATTATTAGTAAAGCTGATAGAGGTGGTACAATCCATAGTATTACTTTAAAAATTTTATTTATGGCTTCTTGGAGTTCTGAATTTATTATTTTAAATTGCTTAGCCTCTTCTGCAAGGGTTGAAGAATAAGTTTCTTTTCCAACCTTTTTAACCAATGCATAACCATCTCCAGCTACAACAAAGCTTCCAGATAATAGTTTATCTCCAGAGCGTTTAGTAATGGCATCCGCTTCTCCAGTTAACATAGATTCATCTATTTCTAATCCATTGCTATGTAAAACTTCTCCATCTGCTAGTATTTGCAAACCCGTTTCCAGATAAAGTACATCATCTAAAACAATTTCTTCTATAGAAATTTGCCGTATTTCTCCTTCTCTAAGAACCTTTGCATGAGCCATGCTTATGAGAGATAATTTTTCTAGTGTATACTTAGCTTTAACTTCTTGAATTACACCAATTAGTGTATTAACTATTATAACTCCCACAAATATGGCATTTTTAGGCGACCCAGCTAAAATAATTACTGTAGCAAGTATAAAATTTATAGCATTAAATCTTGTAAGCAAGTTTGCTCTTATTATTTGAGGTATAGTTCTTGATGGTGTTTTAGGAATATGATTAACTTTTCCTTCTTTAATTCTTTTTTCAACTTCTTTTGATGTTAATCCTCTTATATTCTCTTCATTTTTATCCTGTATGTTAACATTGTTTAAATTCATCAAAATTCCCCTGTCTATGTAAATTATTTTGCTATACTATTTCATATAATTAAACATTATCATATATATTATACATTCTTTAATATTATTTTTCCCTATATATTTACTTATATTTTAAATTAAATTTAATATCTTAAATAATATATTAAATCTTTCAATATATTATTTTTTATAATATACTGATTAGTGTAAAAATTAATATATTAAGGATGTGTAATAGCTGATGATAAGAACTATATTTTTTTATCCCTGTATTATAATAAGTCTTATTGTTACTTCTTTTCTAGGAATTAAGGTAAGATTTTTGACTAGTAAGGGTGATATGAAAAAAAGAGAAGAATATATTCATAAAGTAGCTTCTACATGGTCTAGATTTGTAATGAATATATCTGGTGCCAAAATTAATGTTATAGGTCAAGAGAATCTTCCTAAAGGTCAAACTGTACTATTTGTGTCAAATCATCAAAGTAATTTTGATATACCACTTTTACTAAGTTCTATTGATACCCCAAAAGGATTTATTGCGAAAAAGGAACTTGAAAGATGGCCTGTTATTAGTACTTGGATGAAATATACAAATTGTATTTTCATGGATAGATATAACCTCAGGAAATCTGCACAATCAATAGTTGAGGGGATTAACTTATTAAAATTAGGTTACTCAATGGTGATTTTTCCTGAAGGGACCAGAAGTAAAGGAAATCCTGTTGGTGAATTTAAAGGTGGTAGCTTTAAACTTGCTACAAAATCTAAATGTCCAATAGTTCCACTAACTATAAATGGAACATATAAGCTATTAGAAGCAAATAATAACATGATTAAAAGTGCAGACATAGAATTAATAGTACATCCACCAATAGATATCAATACATTAAGTAAAGAAGAATTAGAAAAATTACCTGAAACTGTTCATTCAATTATAAGTAATAGATACAACAAAAATTCCTGCGCTACATTCCACAATTAATAACGACTTACATTATTCTGCAAATTATTTATGCATAACTTTCAAACTAAAGGCTAAACATAACTAAAATATGATTTTTATTAACTATATTATAGTTTTACAACTTAATTTATACTTATCAGAAAAATATTTTTGACATTTGTCGATTATTTGTGTTATAATAAACTCATTTGACTTATGAATAAAACTTTAGTATTAATTATTAAAGTAAAACTACCCAATTTTAAAATAAAGAAACGAGGATATTTAATGAATGATAATCAATTTGCTACATTAGGTCTTAAGGAGAGTATTGTAAAAGCAATATCAGACCTTGGTTTTACGAAACCATCTCAAATACAAGAACAAAGTATTCCAGCAGCACTTAGTGGTGCAGACTTAATAGGTCAAGCACAAACTGGTACTGGAAAAACTGCGGCATATACTTTACCAATTATCACTAGAATGAGTGATACAGCAGGAATAAAAGCTCTTATTCTAGCCCCAACAAGAGAACTTGCAGTTCAAGTTAATGATGAAATTCAAAGACTTGCTAAATATGAGCACCTTGAAACATTAGCTGTTTACGGTGGAGATTCTATCGACAGACAAATGAGAGCTCTTAGAAAAGGAACTGTAGATATTGTTGTCGGAACACCAGGAAGAATGTTAGATCTTATAAAAAGAAAATGCCTTCATTTAGAAAGTGTAGAGTTTTTAGTATTAGATGAAGCTGACGAAATGCTTAACATGGGATTTATCGATGATATAGAAGAAATCCTTAGCCATACTCCAGCTGAAAGACAAACTTTATTATTTTCGGCAACAATGCCTGCTCCAATAGCAAAACTTGCTAAAAAATATATGAAGCCAGATGCTAAGCTTATTAGTGTTAAAAAAAGTTCACTAACTGTGTCTAAGATTCAACAAAACTATTTTATGATTAATAATAAGCATAGATTAGAAGCTCTTTGTAGATTATTAGATTTAGATAAGCCTAGTTCAGCTATAATATTCTGTAGAACTAAAATAGGTGTTGATGAGCTTGTACAAGAATTACAATCAAAAGGCTATATGGTTGAAGGAATGCATGGAGACATGACTCAAACTCATAGACAATCGACTTTAAACAAGTTTAAAAAAGGTACTTTAAGTTTATTAATTGCTACCGATGTTGCAGCTAGAGGTATAGATGTTGAAGGCGTAACTCATGTATTTAACTATGATTTACCTCAAGACGTTGAATCTTATGTTCATAGAATTGGTAGAACTGGTAGAGCAGATAAAAGTGGTACTGCTTATTCATTAGTAACTCCAAAAGATTTATCAATGCTTAAACAAATTCAAAATGTTACTAAAAGTTCAATAACACAAAGACCAGTCCCAACTGCAGAAGAAATTAATAAGAAGAAATTCAAGGATATGGTATCCGAAGTTGAAGAAGCTATTAAAGCTGGAGAACTTACTAAGTTTATTCCAAGTGCTATAGAATTAGCTGAAGCTAATGACCCAGTATCAATTATCGCAGCTTTAATGAAAATTAAGTTTGAAAATGAAAGTGTTTTTGATTATAGTTCAAATAATTTAGATGCACCTAAAAAAGATGATGTTCGTTTATTCTTCTCTGTCGGCAAAAGAGATGGTTTGACTCCAAAATTATTAATTAACTACATAAAAGATATGACACGTGTTAATTCTTCAGTAATTGGTCAAATTGACCTTATGGAAAACTTCTCATTTGTAACAGTAAGTGAAACTGTATCTGCCCAAATATTAGACAAATGCCCAGGTGGAAAAATTAATGCAAAGAGAGTTAACGTTGAAGTTGCCAATAAGCGTAAGAGATAATAACATTTTATTAACTTAATACTCTTACTTAAGGGAAGATTTATTTTTAGGTATATACCTAAAGCTATCCTCCCTTTTTTATTTTGTAATTTTCTTATAGATACCAAAATTTCAAATGACCATTCCACACTGTATTTTTATTTATCCACATATATTACTAATTTTCTTCATAAGACTCTACATCTACTATACTTGATACACTTTCCAATGTGTATTTTTTTTGCATTCTCATACTAAGAACTCCATTATCGATACTTTTAAGTATTTGACTTATATCTATTTCTTCAATATTTTCAAACTTCTTATTATATGCTTTCTTAACAAACATATTACTAGAAATCTCCCCAAAACTGTTTTTTTCTATTTCTGATCTATTTAAATTAATTTCTATTATTCCAGGATCATATCTTATACTCACTTCTCGAAGGTCAATTCCTTTTAAATCTATAGTTAGCAAGTACATATCTTCATATTGCTTAAGCTCAATAAAATCACTCTCATTGTAATCTTCTGTTTCTTTATAGTTTTCTGTAAATTCACTTATATAAATGTTATCTAAAAAAGAGTTCATAACTCTGTTTATTTTCTCTATATTCCTGAAGTTAACAATATTACCAAATCCAAAAGAAAAAATCTTAAACATATTATCCTCCAAATATATTTCTTAACACTATATACTATTTATGAAATTAGAATTTGTTTAAAGTATTTGTTTTCTTTTCTGATTATCAAGAATTAATTTACTATATTAAACTCTCATTTACTGTATTTAATACATAACTTTTATATTAACATTTATATTAACAGTTATATTAAATAACTGTATCGATACACTATTGAATATTTTTATTTAAAGATTTACAATAGTAATTACAAGGGAGTGATTAATAGTGAAGCGCATTGATAAAATTTACGATTATATTTTACAAGCTTCTAAACTTTTTGATAAAGATAAACTCTTAGAACAAAAAGGGTTTAGTGCACAAAAAATTGGAGATACTTTAGATATATTAAGAAATAATGTTTCAAAAGAGCTTAATACTCTTTGTAGAGAAAAGAAAATAATTAAAATTAAGAATAGACCCGTTCTCTATTTTGATAGAAAATGCCTTGAACACATATTATTTATCAAATTACCTGAAAATTTAGAAGAAATATCAGATATCAATTCTTTAACTAGCACACCAAATGGAGTTATTGAAGACCAATCACCATTTAATTATTTAATTGGTGCTAACACAAGCTTAAAAAATCAAATTGAGCAAGCCAAAGCAGCTTTATTATATCCACCAAATGGATTACATACATTGATAGTCGGCAGTACCGGTGTTGGTAAAAGTTTATTTGCTAACATTATGTATGAATATTCTAAATACATAAAAAAGTTGCCTGAAGACGCCCCATTTGTTGTTTTCAATTGTGCTGACTATGCTAACAATCCCCAACTTCTTTTATCTTATATTTTTGGGCATATTAAAGGTGCTTTTACAGGCGCTGAAAAGGAGAAAGATGGTATTGTTTCAAAGGCTAATGGAGGTATTTTATTTCTAGATGAAATACACAGGCTACCCCCAGAAGGGCAGGAAATGGTGTTCTATTTTATGGATACAGGAACATATAATAAACTTGGTGAAACAGATCGGACACGTAAGGCTAATGTATTATTAATAGGTGCGACTACAGAAGATCCAAATTCTACTTTACTTAAAACGTTTGTACGAAGAATTCCTATATCAATAGCTATTCCTGATTTTGATGAAAGACCTATTGATGATCAAATTCAATTGATACACTTCTTAATTTCAAAAGAAGCTCAAAGAGTTAATAAAACAATAAAAATTTCAGCAGAAGCTATTAAGGCTTTAATAGGCAGTACTTCTTATGGAAATGTTGGTCAACTAAAATCTAACATTCAATTAGCTTGTGCAAAAGGATTTTTAAACTGTATGAATACAGATGAACCAATTGATATAAATTTAAAATTACTACCACCTAATATAAAAAATGGACTTCTTACTTTGGGCAATAAAGTCAATGATAATGCAACAGCATGGAATATAATTCCAAATACAATAACTATTCCACCTGATGGAAATAAGACTTTTTTGGAAACTGATGCTTATGAGCCACCCTTTAATATCTATAGCATTATTGAAGATAAAACTTTTGCCCTTCAGGAAGAGGGTATGAGTGAGGATGACATTAAAAACTTTATAGCTACTGATATTAACCTTCAGTTAAAGCAATTCTATGCTAGATTTAAAAATGATACTCACCGTAGAGAGGGTTTGCTTAAGATTGTTGACAGCGATATTGTTGATTTTGCTGAAGAAATAAAAACTCTAGCTGAAAATAGATTAAATAAAAAGCTAAACGAAAGATTTATTTATGCAACAAGTCTTCATTTTAGTGCATTATTTAATCGAATTAAGAAAAAGACTGTTTCTTTTTCATCGCCTATTGAATTACCATCGACTATTAATAGTAAAGAATATGTAGTTGCTAAAGAAATTCACACATTAATAGAACAACGTTACAACTTAATAATTCCACCTGTTGAAATTGAATATCTTGCATTACTTTTAACTTCAATTCAAGAATCCTCGCATCAAGAAAGAGTAGGTATTGTTGTAGCTGCCCATGGCTCAAGTACTGCTACAAGTATGGTTGCAGTAGCTAAAAAACTTTTTGATGCTGATAATATTTTAGCCGTTGATATGCCACTTGAGATGACTCCTTCTGATATCTTAGACACTGTAATTGAAAAAGTTAAAATAGTTAATGAGGGTAAAGGAGTACTTCTTTTAGTAGATATGGGTTCTTTAAATACCTTCGGTGACCTCATTACAGAAAAAACTGGAATTCTCACTAAAAGCGTTGACATGGTATCTACTCCATTAGTGTTAGAAGCTGTTAGAAAGTGTTCTCTTTGTGATACAGATTTAAATTCTGTTTATTCATATTTACTTACTGATTTTAGAGGATATACTAACAAACTCATTGGTGATGAAGTTTCTACTACTGATGTTACTGGTGCTGGTGTTGTTGTTACTATTTGTTCTACTGGTAGAGGTGCCGCTATTAAACTAAAGGATTTAGTTCAAGATATTATTGATAATATAACTACAGATAATATTAATATACTCCCTATTGGATTAAATAATTTAGCTAAATCTATTAATCACATAGCTAAGAGTAATAAAATAATAGCGCTAATTGGTATTGCAAATCCTAATATGGGAATTCCATTTATATCATTAGAAAATTTAATTGATGGATCTGGCGAAAGAGTATTGAAAAATTTAATTGAGGGAAAAACTATCATTACTTCTAATGATAAAACCCAAAATCAAATAGTTCTAAAAAATCTTTGTAAACAAAGCCTTAGAGAAATTTTAACATTCCTTAACCCCGAAAAAATATGCTCGTTATTAGAAGACTTCGTTATCGTTATTGAAAAATCTCTATGTATAAATTATGATAATTCCGATAAACTAAGGATTATGCTACATGTTGCTTGTGCCTTAGAAAGAATGATTTTAAATGATGGTTTAGAGTATAAGGAATCTCCTGATACTTTAAATAAAAACAATTTAGTTGCCTTAAATAAAGCTAGCTTAATATTTAAGAATTCATTATCTATATCATTAACTAATGATGAAATATATTATATGGTTGATATACTCAATGAGTATTAGAAGTTCACTCAACTCAGTATCAGTATCAAATTTAAATTATATTAACTAAAAGTATATCGTTTTCTATTTTAAGTGTATTAATACCTATTTATAGTGTATTAACTATTTATAATTATATTTATATAATCACAATAGAACTGTATCTTTAATAATGTTTTTCATTTTTGATACACTATATTGGCATGCTAATTGCTATATATAATAGCATACACACAAAATATTAATTGAATAATGAAAGGATGATAAATTAGTGATCGCATTAATTATAAGTACTCATGGAAGCTTTTCAGAAGAGCTTGTTAAATCGTCAGAAATGATTTTTGGTGCTCAAACAAACGTGGGTGTTGTAACATTTAAACCAGGTGAAGGTACAGATAATTTAGTAGATAAATATAAAAAACTTATAAATGAGTTAGATTGCACTGATGGAGTTTTATTTATGGTAGACCTTTTCGGTGGAAGTCCTTTTAATGCAGCTAGTATACTTGCATTAAAAAATGATAGCATGGAAATTGTAACAGGAGTTAATCTTCCAATGTTATTAGAAGTCTTTGGTAGCAGAGATTTTTCAAGTCTTTCTGAATTAGTAGCAATTGCACAAAGTGCTGGTAAAGAATCAATAAAACAATTAGTAAAACAAATAGATACAGATTTAGAGGAGGATGATTTATAATGAAAATCGCATTAGCAAGAATTGATGACAGATTAATACATGGACAAGTGGTTACAGTATGGTCAAAGGAAACAAAATGCCAAAGGATCATTGTATGTAACGATGATGTAGCAAATGATGAAATAAGAAGAACTTTATTAACTCAAGTGGCACCTCCAGGTGTTCAATCTTCTGTAGTTGGTATAGAAAAGGCAATTAGAGTTATTAATAACCCTAAATATGAAAATGATATTGTATTACTTCTTTTCACTAATCCTACAGATGTTCTTAGATTAGTTGAAGCTGGAATTGATATTAAAACTGTTAATATCGGAGGAATGTCTTTTAAAGAAGGTAAGACTCAATTAACTACAGCTGTTTCAGTTAATGATCAAGATATTAAATCATTTAAAGCATTAAATGATAAGAATATAGAATTAGAAATAAGAAAAGTTGCTTCTGATTCAAAATCTTTTATTATGAAATTAATCGAAAAAATGTAGTCTATGTAAAAATGTAGTTTAACTACATTTTTACACTAAATATATATTAAACATTTACATTTAATTTTGTATATTTATTAATATAAATATAAATAATTGTTAATAGGGAGGTACTATTATGGAAATTAACACATTACAAATTATTCTTATTTTCATAATCGCATGTATTGCTGGTATGGGTAGTGTTCTTGATGAATTTCAAACTCATAGACCATTAATCGCATGTACATTAATCGGACTTGTTTTAGGAGACTTAAAAACCGGAATTATAATTGGTGGTACACTAGAAATGATGGCTCTTGGCTGGATGAACATCGGTGCTGCAATGGCTCCAGATGCTGCTTTAGCTAGTGTTGTTTCTACTATTCTAGTAATTGCTGGTAAGCAAGATGTAAGTGCTGGAATCGCAATTGCAATTCCAATTGCTGCAGCTGGTCAAGTATTAACTATACTTGCTAGAACTATTACTGTATTTTTCCAACATCAAGCAGATAGAGCTGTTCAAAACGGAGATCTTAAAATAATTGATCTTTGTCATATTGGCGCTTTATTAGTCCAAGCTTTACGTGTATCTATTCCTGCTGTAATCGTTGCTATGTTCGTTGGTACTGACATTGTTCAAAACATGTTAGCATCTATACCTGACGTTGTAACTGGCGGACTTAGAGTTGGCGGTGGCGTTGTAGTTGTAGTTGGATACGCAATGGTTATCAATATGATGGAAGCAAAGCATTTAATGCCATTCTTCTTCTTAGGATTCGTTGTTGCTGCAATTGCTAACTTAAACTTAGTTGCTTTAGGTGTAATTGGAACTGTAGCTGCTATAATCTACATTCAATTAAACCCTAAGTTCAATGCAAGTGCTGTTGCTACTACATCTGCTTCATCTAGTGATGAAGACGATGAACTATAGACTGGAAGAGGAGGTAAAATATTATGAGTAAAGAATTAGAAAAAAAACTTACCAAAAGTGACATTACAAGCATGTTCATTCGTTCAAATCTTCACCAAGGTTCATGGAATTATGAAAGAATGCAGGCTTTAGGATATTGTTTCGCAATGGTTCCAGTAATCAAGAGATTGTATACTGGTGATGAAAGAAAGCAAGCTATTAAGAGACATCTTGAGTTCTTTAATACACAACCATTTGTTACTGCTCCAATTTTAGGAGTTACAGCAGCTATGGAAGAACAAAAAGCTAATGGTGCTGACATTGATGATGGTGCTATTAACGGTCTTAAGATAGGTTTAATGGGACCTCTTGCAGGTGTTGGTGATCCAATATTCTGGGGTACATTAAGACCAGTTGCTGCTGCTTTAGGTGCTTCAATAGCATTAACAGGTAGTATACTTGGACCAATATTATTCTTTGTAATATTTAATGCAGTTCGTCTTGCAATCAGATACTATGGAGTTAGCTATGGTTATAGAAAAGGAACTACTATCGTTGCAGACATGGCTGGTGGTAAACTTCAAAAGTTAACAGAAGGTGCTTCTATACTTGGATTATTCGTAATGGGTGCTCTTGTTAATAGATGGACATCAATTAATGTTCCAATAGTTGTTTCAACTATTGCTAAAGCAGATGGAACAACAGCTATAACTACTGTTCAAACTATCTTAGATTCATTATTACCAGGATTACTTCCATTATTAGCTACTTTTGCATGTATGAAATTGCTTAAGATGAAAGTTAATGCAGTTTGGATTATCTTTGGAATATTCGTTCTTGGTATCATATTCTATGGATTAGGATGGATGGCATAATTCTTAATTGTAATATACAGTAAAGAAATTATTCTTATCTAAAATAAATTTAAAGAAATAGATTATCTAAAATAATTTTAGATAATCTATTTTTATTATCATAAAAAATTATTTATAGATATATATATTGCAAAATTGTATTCATGAGTATAATACTCTAAAATCAAATACTTACTTACTCCATAGGGCTAATTAAATTTAGTTGTTTAGATATAAGCCTAAGTAATAAATATTTGACATAATACTAAGTATAGCTTTGACGTATTTATCTCTATTTTATTTATCTTTATAAAAATTACTTATCTTTTCTTCAAAATTATTTATTTCAATTTGTGTATTTCTAATCTCTGTGCTATCTAACTTACCTCTACCTAGTCTATCCGAAAGTGAAACTAACACTATTTCATTGATATCAACGTCTTCTAACATACTTCTTATATTTTGAAATTTCATATTTTTTGTTACAAATAAACTCTGCATATGCCATCTTACAAGTGCTGTTACTTTGGATATGAAACTTTCTTCTTCATTAAAGTAAGTTAGAAATTTTTTAGTCATATCTGCGCCTACACTTTCATGGTTATATGAAGTTAATCGTCCCTTTCTTACCTGAGTCGTTGGCTTTTTACCTATATCGTGTAATAAAAGTGTCCACATAAATGCCCTTTTTTCATTGCTTTTTTCTCTATTTTTTGCTCCTTCATCAACAACCATCATTGTATGAATAAATACATTCCCTTCGGGATGGAACTTTGGGTTTTGGTCAACACTCTGTAAATCTTTAATCATGGAGAACGGATATTTATCAAGTTCACCATCTTTTAATAATCCATCCAAATAAATAGATGGTTTATCATCATTAAGTAAATGTTTCTCTATTTTTAAAAAAAACTCCTTATCAGTCATAATACTCTCCTATTATTCTATTATGCAATTCCTACTGCAAATAATTAGTTTACTATTATTTAGTATCTCAATTATTTGGATTTTTAAACATTGAAATGGATATATGATAATAAATATTTAATTTATATGTTTAACTTTTAGCTAAACAACTATGTGCTCATATTATCAAAATAAAAACAGTATATAAATTTGTATTATACAAATTTATATACTGTTCCATATCGTCTATTTTAAATTATCCTAATAACCTTAAATACAATACTCTTTTTGTACCTTATATCTTCTTATATTATTATGATATATATTTATTTTATAATGCAGAAGATCCTCTTTCACCCGTTCTAATTCTTATACAGTCCGTAATATCAACAATAAATATCTTTCCATCACCGACTTCTCCGGTTCTAGCAATTGATGTAATTAATTCAATAACATCTTCAACTTTATCATCTTCAACAACTATCTTAACTTCTATTTTAGGTAATACATTCGTTGTTATTTCAGTACCTCTATGATATTCTTTCCAGCCACGTTGTTGTCCACAACCCATAACTTGACTTATAGTTACTCCATTTATATTACTATTTTTTAATGCTTCTTTAATATCTTCAAGCTTTGAAGGTCTAATAATTGCTTCTACTCTTTTCATAATATATTCCTCCCTAATTATACATCTGCAATAAGCATATTGTACACACATATATGCTGTTTTAACAATTACTTATCTGAAAATTATACCATAAGCTATTTTTCAATTATTTATTCTATAACTATTTACCCTAACCTAGTTTATTACACTATAATTGTACCAAAAATCTTAGTATAAATCTATTACTATATATTAATCTAAACCGTTAAATGCAGGATAAGCTGTTTCACCATGTTCAGCTAAATCAAGTCCATCAGCTTCTTCTGAACTTTCAACTCTAATATCCATAAATAACTTCATAACTTTTATAATTAAGAATGTCATCACACCTGCAAATATTATTGTTATTGCAATACCCATTATTTGTGCAACGAAAAGTTTAATATCTCCATAGAAAAGACCATTCCATTGTGCCACAGGATTAATTGCAGTTTGACCAAAAAGTCCAGTTGCGATACCGCCCCAAACTCCACCGATTCCATGACATCCAAAAGCGTCAAGTGCATCATCATATCCAAACTTAGCTTTTACTTTTTCCATAAAGAAGAAACAAATTGGAGATACTACTATACCTATTATAATTGATGCCAAAAGTGGAACAAAACCTGCTCCTGGTGTAATTGCAACTAACCCTACTACTGCTCCTGTTGCTGCTCCAAGTAGTGTTGGTTTACCATGTTTTACTTTTTCAATTAACATCCACGAAAGCATAGCTGCTGCTGCTGCTGTATTTGTTGTCATGAATGCATGTACTGCAAGTGGACCAGCTCCTAATGCACTACCTGCATTAAATCCAAACCATCCAAACCAAAGTAATGCTGCTCCAAGAACTACAAATGGAATATTATGAGGTCTATATGACATCATTCCATGCCCACGTCTCTTACCTAACATAATACAAGCTACAAGACCTGAAATACCTGAACTTATATGAACTACATTTCCTCCAGCAAAATCAACAGCTCCTAAAGAATTGATTAATCCACCAACACCCCATACCATATGAGCCATTGGATAATATACTAAAAGAGACCATACTCCTACAAATATGAATAATGCTGAAAACTTCATTCTTCCTACTAAAGATCCAGTTATAAGTGCTGGAGTAATTATTGCAAACATCATTTGAAATGCCGCAAAAAGCTCTTGCGGTATAGTAGGTGCATATGCTGAAGGATCTGCTCCTACCCCATTAAAACCTAAGAAATTAAGTCCACCTATTATCCCATGAAAATCATTACCAAAAGACAATGAATAACCTATTAAAACCCACATTACTGATGCTAATCCACAAATAAAGAATGAAGACATCAATGTATTTAAAACATTTTTCCTACGAACCATTCCACCATAAAAGAATGCAAGTCCTGGTGTCATTAAAAGTACCATTGCTGAACAAATCAATATAAAACTGCTATCGCCTAAATTAATTTCCATAAAAAATCCCCCTTTAAAATAATAAATGTAACTCTAAAATTTAAAATTTATTCAGTCACTTAATTTTCTTAATAATTTTTTTAAATAATATTGATTTAAAAGCAATTGCGCGCCTTTACTTTTAAAATTTAACTTTGCAAAGCCTATTTACTTAACACATTACAACGTCGTAATTTTTTTACATAAAAAACGGTGCTTGTGAAATATACCTTCTGTAGGTACATTTCACAAACACCGTTGTCTATATTTCACATTGTATTATCTCCGCATAAATTTGTCAACACATTTTTCAAATTTAATACTTAATGTTATTTTTTTCATCATATAGTTTGAATATTTTAATTATTAAATGTAATTTTATATAAATCACCCATAATTTATATAAAATAGACCACCATTCTTAGTAAATTTATTTATTGGAAATAAATTTCATACTAAAATTGGTGGTTCTTTATTATTTTTATCAAACATATAAAATTTATTATGCTAATTAATTATCTTATAACGCATCTTTTCCACGTTCACCTGTACGAATTCTTACAACATCATCTGCATCGTATATGAATATCTTTCCATCTCCATAATTGCCTGTACTAATTTCTTTTAAAACTTTCTCTATTATTATTTCTGCAATTTCAGGAGATACAACTGTTTCAACTTTTACTTTAGGCAAAAGATTTACATTATACTCTGTACCTCTATAAATTGTTTTGTATCCTTTTTGATTACCATAACCCATAATATTTGAAATCATAATTCCATTGGCATTGCAATCATGTAAGATTTTTTTTAAATCCTCTAGTCTTTCACTTTTAATAACAATTTCTAACTTCTTCATACCATTACCTCCCTTTCCTTATATCATATCGATTTTGCATCTTTTTTAAACCTTAATAATTGTTTCATTTCCATATTTTCTGGTGAATTATAATCAAGTTCAGGAGATTTTACTAATTGCATATCAGGATATGCGGCAACACCCATTTCAGGAATATCTAAACCATTTAATTCATCTTCTGGTGAAACTCTTATACCCCAAACCTTATCAAGAATTTTGAAGAAAATATAAGAAACTCCAAAGCCCCAAACAAATAAAACTACAACAGCAATTAATTGTGCTACTAGTTGAGAACCATTACCAAATAATAACCCTGTTACCCCCCCAGCAACACCATTTAGACCATCTCCATATGAACCATCTGCGAATAATCCTAAAGCAATAATTCCCCAAATACCGTTAACACAGTGAACAGAAATAGCACCAACTGGATCATCAAGCTTTAATTTGTTTTCTACAAATGATACTGATACACATACAAGCACTCCAGCAACCCCACCAATAAAGAATGCAGAAGGAGCATTTACAAATGCACAAGGAGCAGTAATTGCTACAAGTCCTGCAAGGGCACCATTTGCTGTCATTGATGGATCTGGTTTTCCAAATTTAATCCACATATAGGACATTGCTACAAGTCCACCTACTGCACCAGCTACCATTGTATTAGTTGCCACTATTGCTAGTCTAAAATCAGAAGCATTTAATGTTGAACCTGCATTAAATGAGAACCAACAGAAAAATAAGATAATAGTACCAATAATAGCCATTGGTATATCATGTCCTGGGAAAGGTCTTGCAGTTCCATCTTTCTTAAATTTACCAATTCTAGGCCCTATAACAATTGCACTTGATAAAGCAAGCATACCACCCATTGAGTGAACAACAGCAGAACCAGCAAAATCAACTACGCCGTGCCCTAAGCCAAAGTTTGTACCAATGGTAGCTAACCAGCCACCACCCCATACCCAATTTCCGAAAAGAGGGTACAAGAACATTGAAATAAACAAAGATATAATAATAATAGCAGAATATTTTATTCTTTCTGCTACAGCACCAGTTGGAATTGTAACAGTGGTATCCATAAATACCATTTGGAAAAAGAATAATGCATATATACCAGGATCATATATTCCTGCACCAGATAACATGAATCCTTTATAACCCATAATACCACCAAGACCTGGTATAGAAAGCATTGCATTTAGAGCACCTCCACCAGTTCCAAGTCCAGCAGCACCACCTGAGCCACCAAATTGAATGGCAAATCCTACAAGGAAATATCCGATTGCACCAACTAAAAATACTAGAAAGTTCATTGTCATTGTGTGAGCTGCATTTTTACCACGGCAAAATCCTGTTTCGACCATTGCAAATCCGCATTGGAAGAAGAAAACCATAAATCCAGTTATCATAACCCATGTGAAGTTTGCACCGTAATAACCCTTATTTGCAGTAGTTGCAACATCTGTTAATGTTTCAGCTCCAGTTGTAGCAACGTAAGAAGCACCTGTTGGATCAGAACCACCTGCTGGTGAAAGTGCTAGAACTAGCATCACAGCTAAAGCACCTAAGAATAATATAATAGCACCTAATTTTACTGACTTTTTCATAAATTATCCTCCTTAAAATAAAAATATTTTGTGTTATCTTTTAGAAAAAAACTTTATAAACTTTTTTCCTTTGAAATTACTCCATGCAAACTTCGATGAAGCTTTAAGCAATTCTTCTTTTAATTTAGTAACAGATAAATAGTATTTAATGCCAAGGTATAAAACCAAAAATCCAAATACCGCACCTGATATGGATGAATTTAAAACTTTAATGTTGATATGGTTGACAAAACTGTAAATACTAAAAAAGGTTCCTAAAAAAATGATAATCATGGTAGCTACATAAAGAACATTAATGATGATTGTTTTATGCTTATTGGTGACGGTAACTGTACTTTGACTTTTCATGCTAATACCTCCCTTCTTTTAATGATCTTCTCGATTTTAGTAAAATCTAAATTTTTAATGACAGAAAAATGGAGTCAAGCTACTTCAGCTTTGACTCCATTGTCGTAGGGGCATACCCTCATCATAAAAAAAAAGGGCGTCTAATATTACATTAGACGCCCTCGTCATTTATTATTACATTTATTGTTATTATTTTAATATGATAACAATGGAAAGTCAAGTGATATTTTTACAAACAAGTTAATTATAAACATGTTTAATGATTGAGATTACCAATTTTAATCACACTACCTTAAGTGATATTACTGTTTTGGGTTATAATGAAGCTAGTTAAAAACAAAGAACTTAAAAACAATAAGAATTATTTCTAAGTTTATTAGCATATATAATATAATTAGGTGTCTATCATCATAAGCTGGCAGACCTTGAAGCATATCTAGGAAGTATAAAAGATATGACAATAAATAATATTCTTTAAAAATTAAATAATATTATATTAATTCAATTTCTTTTAATCAGAAATTGAATTAATATAAATTTTATGGTATATTTTCCATATAATATTTTTTATCGGTTGACAAATTAAAGTTTGATTTCAAGAAATTTGTTTCCAAAGTGGGAAACTCTTATTTGAGTTTCCCACTTTTTATTTTTTTTCCTTTCAAAAAAAACTTTAAATAGGAAGAGTATAAAAGTGTTTTTTTAATTTTTCTAGATATATTAAATTAAAAACACTGGAATTAATTTATAATAAAGAGGTAGTGATAATAATGTTTTATGTATTAATTGTACTTTTAACAATAACTTTTGTATTACCAATTATATCAAAGAGAGTAGAAAAAAATCTTGAGATTTTTCTATTTTTGGTGGGGGTACTAGCATCTATCAGTTCAAGTGTTTTAAATAAAGAACTTTTTTCCCATATTGTTCAAAATAAATTTATGTATGTAATAGCCTTTGCTGTATTAATAGGCGGCTTTTTGTTTAAATCAATAACTACTCATATAAAAGGAGCATTAACATATATCTTAAAATATACCCCATTAAAGGTTTTTGTATTTTTATTAGTAGTCATTATAGGTCTTTTATCAAGTATCATAACTGCAATTATAACCGCTCTTCTTCTAGTTGAAATAATTAGTATACTTCCAATTAGTAGAAAAAATAAAATAAATATTAATATAGTTTCATGTTTTTCAATTGGGCTTGGGGCAGTATTAACTCCAATCGGCGAACCATTGGCTACAATTATAGTTTCTAAGCTTGATGTGAACTTTTGGTTTCTTTTAGAGACGTTTGGTATTTACATCATACCTGGCATATTAATTCTTGGAATTATTGGAACAAGGTATGCTATTCAAGAGAAAACTGAAACCGATAATGATGATGAAGTTGTTATAGACGAGACACATAAAATTATAGTAGTAAGAGCACTCAAAATTTTCTTATTCGTTATTGCACTCGAATTACTTGGAGAAGGCTTTAAACCAATAATTGATACTTATATAATATCCCTTGATACTAGTTATCTATATTGGGTTAATATGTGTTCTGCAGTGCTAGATAATGCAACATTAGCTGCTGCTGAAATAAGTGATAAAATGTCACCAGTACAAGTCAAAGCTGTATTAATGGGCTTACTTATTAGTGGAGGAATGATGATTCCAGGTAATATACCTAATATTATTTCTGCTGGTAAATTAAAAATTAAAAGTAGAGAATGGATTAAACTAGGAGTTCCACTCGGAATCGTTATTATGATTGTATACTATGTAATTTTATTTGTAATATAAATGTTTTTATATTATGAGAACTTGATTTTAAAATATTTCAATGCTATTCTAATACAATATTGTATGAATTGTGATATTGAGGTGCATATATTTAAGACAGTAATACTACAAATTTCATCTATATCATAAATATATGCTATTTTTTTAGTCTCAACATTGCAATCAAGCCAACTCATATGGTGTAGTTTTAACTAAAGATGGACTTTCTTTAGTTAAAGTTTATTTCATCTAGAAGCAAGTAAAGTACAAACTATGACTAAAACATTTATAGATATAACTTTTTAATCAAAACCAATATATGTTTTTGAATTCTTCATTATTTTAGTATATTTATATTATTAATTATTATATCCTTTATATTTGTATATTTATTCGGCATATTCTCTTCTAAATCAATTAATTGAATTAAATTTACTAAATCACGAAGTTTACTTACCTTATACCAATCATCAATGAGCTTATAACTTGAGTTTTTATTGTATTCATTTTCAAATTCTTGTATTAAGTTTTTATTAAAATACTCTTCATATCTGAAAAACTGTCCTATATCTCCTAATGGGTGTCCAGCCATTGCAAACTCCCAATCTAAAATTCCAGATAATCTATTATCTTTTACTAATATGTTAGTCCCTTGAAAATCCCCATGAACCAATCTAATATCTTCATCTAATTGGGTTAACATCTTTTTATTTTCCTTAACTATGCTATTAATTTTTTCTATAATATTCTTGCCTAAGCGCTTTTGAGCTCTATCCCCCATAAAATTTTCATACCATGAAATAAGTGGAGGTAATTCTTCTCTTATATTCAAATTTTCATCTAGAAATCCTGTTTTATTAAACTTATAACTATGTATTTTAGCTAAATATTTCGCTACATCTCTAACAAGTATTTCTTCTAATACATATCCTTCATTTATGGCTTGTCCTATAGTTTTTCCTTCTATATATTCATAAATTGCATATTCTCTATTTTGAATAATTTCATCACTACTAATTTTATATACTTTATTGACAGGTATAATTTCATTTTCTTTTAATTTTGTCAATAATTTAATTTCTTTCTTATAGTTTTGTTCTGTTGGAAAAAATATTTTCAAAATATATTTTTTTCGAACTTGATTTGTTTCAACAATATAATTTGTTGTTCTACAACCCTCATTTATTGGTATTATATTAATGATATTTTTTTCTTCTAATATTCCTTCAAATAATTTGCTAACTATATTTTTATCAATTTCTAAAAATGGAAACGTCCTTTCCCAATTATATTCCAATTAAATATACCTCACTACTCTATATAGTTTTTTTGATTAAATTCTTCTTTTAAATTTAATTATAATATATTATTGCTGTATTTGTTATAAAAGTTTTATTTATATTACTTTATTATATAGTCTTTGAGGCAAATTAAATCGATATACAACATGAATTTTATTTATTATAATTTAAAATGAAATCAGAAAAGATGTTCTAAAGTATTATTTTCTTTAGAACATCTTTTTAAGTTCGAACAAAATTTGAGGCTATTTTACTTGAAATGACTCACAATCTGTACACTCAATTTTGGTTGGATTTGTTTCATGTGTACCTACTTGGATTTCCTGTAATGTACAATAATTCTTTGCTTGTGCATGATATTGACATTTGTCAACTGAACATTTTATAGATGAATTTGCATTCATTTCTATCACTCCTTATCACTTTTTCAATAATATTATTTGCAAAAATCACATATATATACTTTTATTTAGTACTACATTTATGGTTCTTAACATTATTTTAATTACTAATTCCTATTATTTCCTCGGCAATAATAATTAATTTGTGAGAATGAATATTCTAGTTCCTGCTTTTTATATTATTAATAACTAAAAAATAGGATTAATAATTTAACACTATCTATTATTAATCCTACTTAATTTTTTTATACTTAATATGTAAATTCAAAAAATATCTTATAATTTAAGATACCTCTAAACATTTTATATACTCATAAGCTACTTCTATTGCTTCTGTCTTAGTTTCATATATATGACTTTCTCCAATTTCAACTGCAAACCCCATCTTGTTTAATACTTTCATTGGTTGTCCCTGTACATGAGTTAAACAGAGTTTTATGTTTAATTTATTACAATGCTTAAGCAATCTAGTTAATGCATCTATTGCAGAAGCATCTATTGCATGGGTATGTCTCATATCTAAAATAACAACCTCAACAGAAGATTCAAGTTCTTTCATTTTTGCAATAAATTCTTGTACTACTCCAAAAAACATTGGCCCATTTACTTGATATACATGTATTTTCCCCTCTGCCTTTTCTAGTACAGTAGATATATCTTCATCAAAAACTTCCTCATCTACTAAATTCCTAATTTCAGTAGTATCTGATACTCTCTTCATGAATAAGAACATCGCCATAATCATTCCAATACTTATTGCAACAACTAAATCAAATGCAACTGTACATCCAAATGTAATTAACAATACAATAACATCACTCTTAGGCGCCTTCAATAATCCCTTAAAAGCTCTCCACTCACTCATGTTATATGATACAACCATTAATATTGCAGCAAGTGCAGTCATTGGTATCATCTTTGCAAGAGGCATTAGAACTAACATGGTAACTAATAATGTTATAGCATGAACCATTCCTGATATAGGACTTCTCCCCCCTGATTTTACATTAGCTGCAGTTCTTGCAATAGCTCCGGTAGCTGGTATTCCACCAAATAATCCACATGTAATATTAGCTATCCCTTGGGCAATAAGCTCCATATTAGAATCATGTGTGTCTGAAATCATTCCATCTGCTACTACTGCTGATAATAATGATTCCAATGCTGCTAAGACAGCAATTGTCATAGCAGGTGCAAATAATTTATTTATTGTAGCCATACTAAAGTCTGGAAGTATTGGCATTGGTATTGCTGATGAAATTTCTTGAAATCTACTTCCTATAGTTTCTACCGGTAAGTTTAATGATTTTACAAAAATAGTTGCAACTATCAATGCAATCATTGAACCTGGTATTGTCTTATTAATTTTAGGCCAAAAAACTATTATAATTATAGATCCCGCACCTACTATCAAAGACCATTTACTTAATGATCCTATATTTGCAAAATAACTTCCCCATTTTGCAAAAAACTCTGCTGGCACAGTTTCAATTTGCAGTCCAAAAAAATCCTTGATTTGTGTTGACATTAATGTTATTGCTATGCCTGCTGTAAATCCTATAGTTATTGTTTGTGGTATATACTTAATTAATGATCCAACCCTTAATAATCCCATTATAACTAATATAATTCCAGCCATTATTGTTGCAGTGATAAGTCCATTTAAACCATACTCCTGAATAATTGAATAAATTATAATAACGAAGGCTCCTGTTGGTCCACCTATTTGGACTTTACTACCTCCTAAAAATGAGATTATAAATCCTGCAAAGATTGCTGTTATAAGGCCCTTCTCCGGTGACACTCCTGACGATATACCAAGTGCTATTGACAATGGTAGTGCTATTATAGCAACTATAATTCCAGCTATGATATCTTTCATAACTTGTTTCTTTGTAATTTCTTTGTTCTTAATCATATAAAAGAACTTAGGCATAATTTCTAATCACTTCCTTATTTAACTTGTCAGCTTTTATCTTACTCCTAATTTTTATACTAGTCAAAACAAAATATTCATACATTTTACATTATAAGTCTGTTTCTGACAATTAAATAATAATATTAGCAAATCATTTTTATTAAAGGAGCTTTCGTTTATTTAATAATACTATCTAATTTATTTTCTAATTCTGTTGTAATATTAACTAATGGTAATCTTACTTCATCTGAATCTATTAATTCTAATTTCTTCAAACAATACTTTAATGGTGTAGGATTAGGCTCTGCAAATAAAAGTGGTATCATGTTATATAATGACTGCCATCTTTTTAGTGCAGCCTGGTGATTATTAGATTTAACCAAGTCATATACTTCAATAAATTCTTTAGTTCTTAAATGAGCAGATCCCATTATTCCACCTTGTCCACCAAGTATAAGTGTTGTATAAAAATATGCATCTTCTCCTGTTAAAATTGAGAAGTCCTTTGGTGGATTAATCAATAAGTCAGTTGTTTGCTTCATATCTCCTGAACAATCTTTTACACCTATAATATTTTTTAATTCTGCCAATCTATGAACAGTTTGATTTTCAACATTAGTTCCAGTTCTATATGGAATATTATAAATTATAATATCTAAATCAGTTGCTTCAGATATACTTTTAAAATGTTCATATAGTCCCCTTTGATTTGGTCTTGAATAATAGGGAGCTACAGATAATATTCCATCCACGTTATACCTTTCTGCTACCTTTAATTTCTTAACTACTTCACTAGTATGACTTCCACCTAAACCTACATATACTGGTACTCTATGATTATTATATTCCATAGTTTTAGCCAGAACTTCTTCATATTCAGCCTCTAAGATAGTAGGTGATTCGCCAGTAGTTGCAAGTGGTATTATTCCACTTACCCCTTCTTTTATATAATGATTAACCATTCTTTCATATGATTTTAAATCTACCTTCCCATCCTTAAACGGCGTTATTAACGGTACTAATACTCCTTCAATTTTCATAAATTATTACAACTCCTAAACTTTATTTTTAAAAATAAGAAAACCCGTTAGTATATACCAACGGGTAGAGTTAATCGCATAAAGTTTTATTTAAAACTAAAAAATAATACTATTTTACTATTATTATTTTCAATTTCAGCAAATCCTTGTAGCTCTCCACTTTCGTGACAGTTATGCACATATTTTATGCATACCCAGAAATAAATTTTTGCATAATTTAAATCTTCGGCCATAATACCTTTTCTTATTAATCAACGTCTGCAAACTAATAATAAGTACTTTTTATTAATGGCACCTCTACCTTAGGTTCTCGTATTGAATTTATTAGAATTATATCACTCAACTAATTATTTGTAAATAAAAAACCATATATCACTTTAACAAATAACATAGTTATTACTACTACTATTATTGGCCTTATAACCTTTGATCCATTTTTAAGTGCAAGATGTGCACCTAAGTAGTTTCCCAAAGCTGCACAAATGGCGGCAGGTATACCAATCATAAAGAATACTTTACCATTTAATACATAAGCTATTAAAGCCGCAAAATTAGATGCTAAATTTACTACTTTAGCATTGCCTGATGCAGTTATAAGATTAAATCCTAAAAGGGATGTAAATGCTAATACCAAAAAAGTGCCTGCTCCTGGTCCAAAGAATCCATCGTATGCACCTATTACTAATCCTAGTAGTATAGATAATATATATACTTTCTTATTTGATAGTTCTTTTACAGTTCCTGTTACTCCAAATTTACTATTAAAAATCAAAAAAACTGCGACTAGTGGTAAAATTATAAGCAAACAATATTTCAAATACTTCTCATCTAACACTAACACTAATTGTGCACCAAACCATGACCCAATTAATGCACCGAATGCTGCTGACAGCGCTGATTTTATCTTTATATTACCGCTTCTTAAAAATTTTATAGATGCAACAGATGTACCAATACAACTTGCAAATTTATTAGTACCATATGCAATATGTATAGGAATCCCTGCAAAAATATATGCTGGTAGTGATATTATTCCGCCCCCACCTGCAACAGCATCTACAAATCCTGCACAAAATATCAACTGAATACATAGTACCTCCAAACTAACTTCTAATATGTATGATTCTATATTGATATCATACGATATTTTATTATATTTTCAGATTTTATTTGCTCAAAAATTCGTATTATCTAAACATATCCACATAATTAAAAATAGTCCACAAAATAGTTAGAATTATTGTGGACTATTTCTTATTATTTTCTATATATTATATTTCAAATGTAAAAAGAGATAGTTATAATAACTATCTCTTTTAAATTACCTCGCAACGTCCTACTCTGCCACACAGTCACCCGTGCAGTACCATCGGCGCTATAGACCTTAACTGTCCTGTTCGGAATGGGAAGGAGTGTTACCTCTATGCCATCGTCACGAGATGCTAGT
>JAKBFR010000288.1 GCA_021837545.1 Bacillota bacterium
ATTTGAGCAAGTAATAAGAATAATGACCCTATCATTGTTAAAGGTAATGTGTATAAAATTCCGTCTTTTAAAGCAATAACACCCTTTAAGTTAACAAATTTCATAACGACTGGTATTACTTTTTCATTTAAAGTTGTTTCGAATGATGACATAATATAATTCCCCCTTATAAATTAATGTGTTATTATATTTAGTGTAATAATTACAAATGTATCAGATTTATAATCATTACTTTAAAGTTACAGATTTCCATGTGATTTCATCATTAACACATGCATTAAGTCACATGGAAATTTCATAACTAATACTAGCTTTTCTAATTAAAGGTTTTCTCCTCTTTCGTCTATTATCTTCTTGTACCAATAACCTGATAATTTTATTTTCCTATCTAAATTGTTCTTGTGGTCAACATATATAAATCCATATTGTTTCTTATATCCATTTAACCAGCTTAACAAATCTATTGCTGACCAAGCATAATATCCTTTTAAATTTATGTTTTCTTCAATAGCTCTTTTTACTGCTTTTAAATGTGCTTCAATATATTTTATTCTTGGAACATCTACTATTGCACCTTCAATAATAGGGTCTTCATCTCCTAGTCCATTTTCAGTAATATACTCAAGCCTTCTAAAAATGCATCTGGAGCAATTTCCCATCCCCATTTTGTATAAACTTTATCATCCATCATAACCGTTTTGTAGACTCCGTCAAATGAAGGATTACCTGGCGCCCCTGTAGAATCCTCTCTAGTTCTTTCTTGACTTTCATTTAAAACATCATTTTTAATTACTCTTTGTGGTTGGTAGTAATTAAGACCAATAAAATCATTTTTTTGTGCTGATTCTTTTATTATGTTTAGTTCTTGTTCAGTCCAATCTGGCGTCCAGCCATTTTCCTCTAATTGTTTAACTACATATTCAGGATAATTTCCTTTTAACACTGGATCATAATACCAATTTACACCATATTGATTAGCATGTTCTGTTACTTTTATATTCTCTTCATTATCATCTATGCTAAATGCTGGTGAAAATACATGTGTTATTCCTATTTCACCGAATTGTTTCATTTCCTTGTAATTTTGCACGGCTTTAGCATGAGCTGTAAATACATTGTGAGTTGCTTGAAAGTACTTCTTAGGATCGTTTTTTATACCTGGTGGATGTGCTCCTGATAAATATCCTAACGTTGTAAATACAACGGTTTCATTAAAGGTAATCCAGTGTTTTACTCTATCACCAAAGGCTTTAAAACACACATTTGCATACTTTACGAAAGCATCGACTGTTCTTTTATTCGTCCAGCCTCCATCTTCTTCTAAGTTTTGAGGCATATCCCAATGATACAATGTAACAAAAGGTACTATTCCATATTTTAAACATTCATCTATTAAGTTGTTATAAAAATCAATTCCTTTTTTGTTTATCTCTCCATCACCATCTGGAATTATCCTAGGCCATGAAATTGAAAATCTATATGACTCCAATCCCATATCCGCCATTAGTTTGATATCTTCTTTGTATCTATGATAGTGATCTACCGCTACATCACCATTTGTGCCTTCAAAAGTCTTTCCTTTAATTTTGGAAAATACATCCCAATTAGAAATTCCTTTTCCATCTTTATTCCATGCACCTTCTACTTGATAGGATGCAGACGCTGCTCCAAACAGAAAGTCTTTAGGAAATTTCATAATTTAAACTCCTCCTTGTGTATATTTAATTCAAATCCTTATTTTCCAGCTAACTTTAATGCAAAATCTAATACTTTTGCTCCATTCATCATTCCATAATCAACCATTGGTATTACATCAACCGGAATTCCTTTTGGTTCACATATTTTTTTTGCTTTTGCTATTGTATATCCAACTTGTGGACCTAATAATGCAACATTAACATTCTCTAAGTGGCTGTCCATTTTACTTTCTGGGAAAGCTTCAATATCTACTTCTATTCCTTTAGCTTTAGCTGCATCTTTCATTTTACTAACCAAAAGGCTTGTTGACATCCCTGCTGCACAAAATAATCTAATTGTTATCATAATTTATTCCTCCTTAAATTCACAATAATTTTTTTATAATAAAATTTGATTTTTTATAAATGCTCTATAATTTAACTTTAGATATATATCTATCCTAATTATATGTTTAATATTTACATTTTATTTAATCAAAGTATTTATAATTTTTCTTAATTCAATTATTTGTTCAATTAAATTCTTTTCTGTTATTGCTGTCATCAAATGATCTTGTGCATGTATGAATAAAACCGACATATTTATTTTTTTCACCACTCGCTTCTTTATGAAGAAACATTGTTTGTCCATCATGAGCTTGTCCCAATGCATCATTTGCCATTTCAAATTCATCAATCTTTAATCCCTCACATCTAATTATTATGGTTTTATTTATAAAATATACAAATTCACAGCATTTGGTTTATATATCCATAATTCATAGGTATGAATTTATTATATACCCATCAATTATATTTGTAAATGTTTTCTTACTATGTTTTTTTAATTATTATTTACAAAACAAATATAAATAACTAAAAGGGAGTGTC
>JAKBFR010000289.1 GCA_021837545.1 Bacillota bacterium
TCTGAACTTAAACCAACTCAATCAAGTGTCCTTAAAAGCGTTCAATATTCAGAAAGTATAGAAGGCGTTTTAACGGAAATAGAACATTCTTTTGAAAATGTTTTAGAGTTAACAGACGAAGTGGCAAAGGTCGTTGATAATGAATCTCACTTAATCGAGCAGGTAGGAGACGATTTTAGCACTATGGAAATAAGTTTTGATAGAATGAATGAAGGCGTTAAAAGTATGTCTAACACCGTGAATATGCAAAAAGAAAGTATTAAAGATTTGACAACTATGAAAGGCTTTTTGATAAATACTTCAAAGATAATGGAGAAATATTCTGAAAAGGTTAAAAGTAGTTTAAATACTTCTACAAAAGATATTACAAATCAAAGCGAGAATATACTTAATCTCTTAAAGGGAGAGTTACTATCAAAATATTTACTTTTAGACTTAACTGAAAGTAATCATAAAAAAATACTTGATGACTTTTTTTCCAAACATCAAATTATTGAAGCAATATGGACAAACGATACTAAAGGAAAGTTTATTTATTCTAACCCATCAGCAGGAATTGCTAATGCTAGCATGAGAGATTGGTATAATGAGAGTATAAACGGAAAGGATTTTACTTCTTCTGTTTATGTTTCATCAATAACTTCAAATCCTTGCATTACAATTTCATTGCCTTTAAAAAATTATCAAAATGAAATTATTGGTGTGCTTGGTGCAGATATAAAAATAGAAATTTAATAATAGAGCTGTGATAACTTTAACATACCCGTTATCACAGCTTTTATCTTTATTAATTATATTCTAAATATTTCTATATTAAGTGATAGTAAATTTATTTCTTTAAATTTTATTTAACTATAACCTTGACGTTAACGTTAAAATAATATATTATTATTATCGGTGGTGATAAAATGAGCGATAAATATTTTAAAATCGATGAAGTTGCAAAAATTACTGGTTTAACTAAACGAACCATTAGATATTATGAAGATATGGAGTTAATAAAAACAAACAGAACTGAAGCTGGATATAGACTATATTCGGAAGATGATATCAATAAAATTAAAGAGATTAAAGACTTACGATTAAAACTTGGTTTAAATATTTGTGAAATAAAAAAACTGATTGGTTTGAGAGATGATTTAGACAGCATATACCAATGTGAAAAAGTAGATATCAACGCAATAAACGATGCTATTGCAAAGGTAAAATTGTTATATAATCTTACAGTTGAGAAAGAAGAAATAATGCTCCGAGTGAAAAATAATTGCGCTGATCACATCAATAAACTTAGTAATATACTTTCTGAAAGCGAGAATAAAAAATGAAAAAAGATAATTACAAATGGATAGCTTTATCCTGTACAACTTTAGGTGCCCTTTTGTCTGTAATGAATGGAAGCACCTTAATAATTGCCCTTCCTATAATGATGAAGGATTTAAATTTGGATATGGGTACTGTTACTTGGATTTTAATGGAATACCTTCTCATATTAACAGTACTTGTCCCTACAATAGGCAGATTAGCTGATATTGCAGGACGAAAAAAATTATATGTAAGTGGTTTTGCTTTATTTACTTTTGCTTCGCTATTATGCGCACTATCAAATAGTGGAATTCAACTTTTAATCTTTAGGTTTGTACAAGGCGTTGGCGGTGCTCTAATGCTTGCTAACAGCACCACTATAGTTGCAGATGCCTTCCCCAAAAATGAACTTGGAAAAGCTTTAGGCGTTAACAGTATGGTAATTAGTGTAGGTAATGTTATTGGACCTATATTAGGAGGGTTTTTAGTTAGCATAGGTTGGAGAAGCATATTTTACATAAATATTCCTATAGGTATTTTAGGTACAATATGGTCTTTTATTCAGCTAAAAGAGCTAATAAAAATTCCTGAGAAACAAAAGTTTGATTTTCTTGGAACTATACTTTTCACCTTAGGAATGCTTCTTTTATTAGTATCATTAACACTTGGAAGTTTTTCTGGCTGGTTAAATCCGATTGTTATAATTATGATTATAGCTTCTATAATTATTATTGGTTTATTCATTCATGTTGAAAAGACCACACCATATCCTATGATAGATTTAAGACTATTAAACACTAGAATATTAGCTTTTGCTAATGCAAGCAACTTTTTTAATGGCATAGCTAGAGGTGCTGTAAGCTTCTTATTAGTATTTTATTTACAAGGAATAAAGTCAATGGACCCAATACTTGCTGGAATATATTTAACACCACTAGCTATATCCATGTTTATAATTTCACCAATTAGTGGTCATCTTTCTGATAAAGTTGGTTCAAGAGCATTAAGTTCTATCGGACTTTTAATAACTGCAATTGGACTTTTAGGTTTTATGACTATAGGTGCAAGCACTCCAATGTATTTAATTATTATATACATGCTTATTATAGGTTTGGGATCAGGACTTTTCTTTTCTCCAAATACGAATGCTATTATGGGATCAGTCCCAGCTCATAAAAGAGGTGTAGCTGCTGGCCTTAGAACAATGCTTAATACTTGCGGATCACTATTAAGTATTTCCTTATCAATGGCTATTATTTCTTCC
>JAKBFR010000290.1 GCA_021837545.1 Bacillota bacterium
TAATTAATAAAGTAAATCACCTTGGAGTTAAGGTGACAGAAGCAATAGGTAAACCATATGAAGAAGTAGAATGGTACGGTGAAGAAGGTACTTGTCCAGTGTGCCATCAAAATTTGATTTCATTAAATGGTACAACTACTGTAGAATGTCCAGTATGTGGAATCGAGGGTAAAATCGCTATTGATGGAGAAAAAGTCACAGTGAAATTTTCTAAGGAGCAACAAGAACGTGCAAGAGGTACATTAAATGGGCTACAGGAACATTTCTTAGAGATACAAGGCTTTGGAGCAATTGCAGGTCCAAAACTTGAAGAAGCAAAAGATACACTGTCAGTACTTTTAAAAAGATATAAGGATTTTTATTATTTGACAAAATAATAAAATAAAAAATTTATAACAGCTGGTTTGAATATAGCAAATCAGTTGTTACTATTTTTATACAATAAAGTGTAAAGATTAATAATTAATATTAAAATTTTAATATTAATATTAATTATTAATATCAAAAATTGAATTTATATAATAATAGTTAGAAAAGAGATTAAATAATCGAATGAAATCAATACCATTTAAAATATATAATTAATCAATATAATATACGAATTTTAAGGAGTAAAAATGTATAAATTATTAGCAATTGATTTAGATGGAACTTTACTTAAAAGCGATGGTACTATTTCAAAAGCAAATGTAGAAGCAATTGGAGAGGCAAGAAAAAAAGGCATAAGAGTGGTTCTTGCTACTGGAAGACCTTTAAATGGAATAAAAAGATATTTAAAAGAGTTAAATTTAATAGGTGATGAATATGTAATCGTATTTAATGGTGCTGTTACTGAAAAGATTAAAAATTTTGAAGTAATTAGGGAAGAAGGAGTGTCACTAAAGGATTTGGAAGAAATATATGCATTAAGCAAAAAACTTCATGTAGATATCCATGTACACACAACACAACAATGTATAACACCTAAAATTAATAAATTTAGTGAATTTGAAGCTGGATTAAATTCGATACAGTTAACAGAAATGAAATTTGAAGAGTTACCAAAAGATACAGAAGTAATAAAAATGATGTTAGTAGGGGAAAAAGAAAAAATCGATACAATAAGTAAATTAGTAGATGAATACTACCTTAATAAATATACGGTAGTTAGAAGTCTTGAATATTATTTAGAATTTTTAAATAAGAATGCAAATAAAGGTGAAGCTTTAAGACAATTAGCAAAAATGCTTAATATAGATAAAGAAGAAATAATTAGTATTGGTGATAACGAAAACGACATTAATATGATTAAGTTTGCAGGGATGGGAGTAGCTATGGCTAATGCAGAGGAAAATGTTAAAGCTAATGCAGATTATATAACAAGCAGCAATAATGAAGATGGTGTAGCAAAGGTAATAAAAAAATTTATTTTTCAAGAAGATAATACTTTTATATACAAAGAGGGGGAGAGAAAAAATGCGTAATTATGGATTTGGTGTTGATATTGGAGGAACAACAATAAAGCTAGGACTGTTTAGGGTAGATGGGACAATTGTTGACAAGTGGGAAATACCAACGAAGCTAGAAAAGCAAGGGAAACATATTTTACCTGATATAGCAATGGAAATTAGAACTAAAATGAGATACGAAGAAATCCATAGAAAAGATGTAGTAGGAGTTGGAATCGGTGTTCCTGGACCAGTTGCAGCAGATGGTACAGTATTAAAATGTGTTAATTTAGGCTGGAATGTTTTTAATGTTGAAGAAACTTTAAGTGAAATGGTAGACCTTCCTGTAAAAGCAGGAAATGATGCAAATGTTGCTGCCATGGGAGAAATGTGGCAAGGTGGCGGAAAAGGACATAAAAATGTAGTGATGGTAACTCTCGGAACTGGAGTAGGCGGAGGTATAATAGTTGATGGAAAGCTTGTATGTGGAAGTAACGGTGCTGGTGGAGAAATAGGTCATATAAAGGTTTATAACGAGGAAGAGGAAACTTGTGGCTGTGGTAAAAAGGGTTGCCTTGAACAATATGCTTCTGCTACAGGTATTGTAAAAGAAGCTAAGAAATTACTACAAAGAGATGATAGACCATCGGAGCTTAGATATTATAATGAACTAACAGCCAAGGATATCTTTGATTTAGCAAAGGATGGAGACGAATTAGCAATAGAGTTAGTTGAGGAGTTAGGAGAAAAATTAGGAAGTGCGCTAGCTACTGTATCTTGTGTATGTGATCCAGAGGTTTATGTTATCGGCGGAGGAGTATCTAAAGCAGGAAGAATACTTATAAATGCTATTCAAAAATATTATATTGAAAAGGCATTTCATGCTTCGGAAAGAACTAAATTTGAACTTGCTACTTTAGGAAACGATGCTGGAATTTACGGTGGTGTAAAACTTGTACTAAACATATAATGATAAGTTTGGAGGAGTGACATGATAATGAAAAACAATGTTATTTTAAAAAGGTTAGACAAGATAAACTTGAAATTAGTTTTTAGGTGTATATTTACTATATCTATTGTTTTGATTTTAACAACAGGAATAATAAGCTTTTTAAATTTAAGTAATAAAATATTA
>JAKBFR010000067.1 GCA_021837545.1 Bacillota bacterium
ATGCATGACCTTCATTTCGGCGGGTTATAATCATAATTACGAGTCTTATACGGTTGCTAATTTATGTAATTTACTATACTCACCTTGTTTCTCCATTAGTTCTTCATGAGTTCCTTGTTCTATTATTCCTTCCTTACCAAGAACAATAATTTCATCTGCATTTTTAATAGTAGATAACCTATGTGCCACTACTATTGTTGTTCTGCCTGAACATAGTTTTTCTAATGATTCTTGAATTATACGTTCAGTTGCATTGTCTAAAGCTGAAGTTGCTTCATCCAATATGAGTATCGGTGGGTTTTTAAGAAAAACTCTTGCAATAGAAATACGTTGTTTTTGTCCCCCTGATAATTTTACGCCTCTTTCACCAATATAGGTATCATATCCTTCTGGTAAAGTATTTATAAATTCATCAATATTAGCCATTTTAGTGGCTCTTAGTAGTTCTTCTTCAGTTGCATCTATCTTACCATATAATATATTATCTCTAATGGTTCCTGTAAATAAAAATACTTCTTGTTGTACTATTCCGATATTTTCTCTAAGTGATTCTAATTTAATATCATAAATACTTTTATCATCAATTAAAATATCTCCTCTTTCTAGTTCATAAAATCTAGGAATAAGATTACAAAAAGTTGTCTTCCCTCCACCAGATTCTCCAACTAGAGCTAACATTTTCCCTTTACTTATTTTAACTGAAATATCCTTTAAAACATTTTTCCCTTCATAACTGAAATCTACATTTTTAAATTCTATTTCTCCTTCTACATTTTCAAGCTCAATTGCATTTTCTTTATCTTTTTCTTTATCTTCATCCATTATTTCTAAATATCTTTGGAAACCTGTAATTCCATTTTGAAATTGTTCCATAAAATTAATCAACTTTTTTATTGGTTCAGTAAATAACTTTATAAATAGCATGTATGCAAAAAAATCACCAACGCTTATAAATCCAATCAGTGTAAATACACCACCGCCTATTAGCCCTACATAATTTAATATATCTATTCCAAATCCAGAACCTGAAGAATACTCAGCCATCACTTTATAAGCTTTTTCTCTAGCAGTTATAAATTTTGCATTACCCTTTTCAAATTTTTCTTCTTCGGACACATGACTTACAAATGCCTTCGATATCTTTATTCCTGAAATACTATTTTCAAGACTTGCATTAACAACGCCTGTTTCTACTTTAGTTTCAAAAAATGCTTTATTCATTCTCTTTCTTTGATGCAAAGTAAACCATACTATAAAAGGTATAAATGCAAAAATCAATATTGTAAGAGGTATATTAATTGTACATAATATTGCAAATGAACCTATGAGCATAACAATCGATATAAATAAATCTTCTGGACCATGATGAGCAAGCTCAGAAATGTCCATTAAATCATTAATAATTCTAGACATTATATCCCCTGTCTTATTATTGTCAAAAAAGCTATTTGGCAATTTTTGAAGATGCCTAAATATATGTCTTCGCATATCCCCTTGCATTCTAACACCTACAACATGTCCCCAATATTGCATAAAGTATCCACACGCAGCTTTAATTATAAAAATTATAAGTAAGGTTATTGCAAAAATAATAATTAATCTTAAATCTTTATTAGGAATTGAATCATTAACAAGTTGCCTTGTCATCATAGGATATACTAAATCGCATAAAGATGCGATAAATGCTACTACTAAATCTAAAGTAAATAATAATTTATATGGTTTGTAAAATGAAATAAATTTCTTTATCATTCAAACCCCTCCTTTTGATACACATTTCCAAAATGTGCGTACACCTTTTGGTTTTTATTTTTTCATTTGTCTAAGGAATAAAATCTGCATAGCTTGTATATAATTAAATTAAGATACATAATTTTACAATTGTATGGTGGTGAATAAATTTGATAAAAAAAACTTTTTGTATTCTTAATTTAAGCTTAGCAATACTCTTACCCCTATTTTCGTTAAATATAATAATGAGTAAATCAGATCCAAATAACTTCTTTCCATTAATTTTTATTTGTTTAGGTTTCTGCGATACTTTTCTTGGAATTAATTTGCTAAATGCTAATAAAAAACTTCTAAGCATTTCTAGCTTTATACTTGCAAGCTTTTTATTTATTGTGGTTGGAAGTAAAATTTGTATATATAGCTAAAGGTTCTATATACGGAGGTTCACGGTAATATTTATACTTGGTATTATATTAAATATTTACTCTACTTAGGAATATATCTAATCAGAAAAAATTGAATATATGTTTGTGAAATTTTATTAGTTCTACGGAACAAATATGGATCTAATTTGGATGATTATACCCATTAGATCTTTATTTTGAGGATCTCATAGGGTCCACATTTTAAAATTTAACTATACTTAAGACATATTGGTGATAATAACAAATATATACTTTCATGATATTTAAGTTCTAATTATAGGATCCTATATATATACACATGTGCAAAGTTGTACTTATTCATCTTAATGAACCTAAGTATCACCTAATAATTTTCGATGTATAAGTTATACTTATCCTATGAAAATATACCCAAACTAGAAATGAAGGTCATGCTTTTGTGGAACGTTACTATTTCGGATTTAGCTGTCGATATTTCTTTAGTAGAAGTTGTTCCAAAATGCTTGTTCAAAAAGTGAGAATCGAAATTTTACATTTTATTCTTCGAACTTTCTCTGTGTGCGCTTGCCTTTGAGGCTAGCATTTTGGGTCCAACTTCTGCTATTGAGTAAGAGTCCAAATCTTGTATTTGGGTACTCGAACTTACTCAGCGAACGTATGTGAGTCGAGTTTCATTTTTCTCACAGCTAAATCCTCACGTAACCTGAACAAATGCATGACCTTCATTTCGGCGGAACATACACATAAGTACGGTTTTCACATTGGGTACCTACATAATTTCTAGAATTTCATTCTTGCATTTATTTAAATCTTTATTAAATATTCCTTTTATTTGTACTGGCTTATTGCTAAATACTATTATATTTCCTTGGAAATATATTGCCTCATCTAAATCATGAGTAACTAAAATAACCATTCTTTTTTCTTTATTAAGCAAATTCTTAAATTCATCTATTATGGTATATTTTAATTTATAATCTAAAGATTTAAATGGTTCATCCATTAGAATAAGTTTTGATGGCTTTCCAAATGCTCTTGCTATATTGACTCGTTGCTTCATTCCTCCACTTAGTGCACTTGGATATTTGTTTTTTATATCATAAATACCTACTAATTTTAAAACATCATCAATTTTCATATGCAGAATAGAATTGTCAAAATATTTTTTTAATGCAAGTTCTAAATTTTCTTTAACAGTAAGCCACTCTATTAATCTATCTTCTTGAAATACATAACTTATATCGCTTAATGATATTCCGTTTATCTCTCCATTTTGTATCTCAGTAAGTCCTGCTATAATATTTAATAAAGTGCTTTTTCCACATCCTGACTTTCCTATTATACAATTTACCTTTTCATCACAAAAATCTAAATTAAAGTTCTTGAATATCACTTCATTTTCATAGGATTTATTTAAATTTCTTATACTTATATTCATTTCATCCACCTATATATTTTTTCCTTCAACAACTTATTTATTAGTTCTAAAGCCAGCGATATTATAACAATAATTACAATCCATGCAAAAATTCCCATTGTATTAAAGTTTACTTTTTCCAACTGTATTTGAGATCCTATTCCAAATTTGGGTTGACCGTATACCTCTCCGGCAATTACCACCTTAAAAGTTAATGAAAATGTTGCTACAAAAATACTCATGAAATAAAATTTCATAACTGGCAGATAAATTTTTTTAATTTTATCTTTTAAGCTAACTTGATATATTTTTGTCATATCAATTATTTTTTTATCTATCTGCATAATACTGTTTCTTATACCCTCATAGAGTATTGGAAAAGTAATGGTAAATCCAACTACAAAAGGAGTTTTATCTTTATCAAACCATACCAATGAAAGAACGACAAGAACCATAGTTGGGATTGTTTTACCAAATGAATTTATAGGTTGCATTAGATATTTGAAAAAAGGGTACACCGCACCGAGCACCCCTAAAATCATAGAAAAAATTAAAGCTAAAAGGTAACTAATCATAGTTCTATAGAAACTGTTCAAAATAATTTTCGGGAAATTTTGCTCTTTAAAAATAATCCCGATGGCTTCAATTACTTGTTGCATCCTTGGAATATATATATCATTATTAATTAATATTGCAATTAACTGCCATATTCCTATGAAAAATATACATGATAATAAAGTATATAATTTACTTTTCCATGAATATTTCATCATCTGGTATACTTCCTCCTATTGTCTTTGGATCAAATTCATTTAGTTTTTGAAAATAAGTTTTATATTCTTTATAAGAATCCTTTATATCTACATATTTTATATTTGATTTATCTATAGCTTTCATTATTATTGGTTTTTTAGCAGAAACTCCTATTTCTTCACAATAAGTTCCTAGAGTTTCCTTATCACTATATACCCATTCAGTTGCTGTTTTAACTTGCTTTAAGAATTCTGTTACAAATTCCTTATGGTTTTCACTTAAATCCTTTTTAATTATAATTGTTGATTGTGGATATCCGTATTCTGAATGGTTAATTTTTTTCCATTCTTCATTTAAATCTAATATTACATTAAACTTTTCATTTTTGCTTTGAACCGTAGATAAGGCTGGTTCTGGTATTACAGCATATTGAGTCTTACCAGCTAAAATTATTGGTGCAAGCTCATTTACTCCATCTACATAACTAAAATTGATATCTTTATCTACATCAATACCTTTATCTTTAAGTATTGTTTTTGCAATTATATCTGGTGTTAAACCCTTACCTATGTTATAAATTTCTTTTCCTTTTAAATCTTCAAAAGTTTGATTTTCATTAGTTGAGCCTATATAAAATGATCCAAATCCAACAGTCCCTGCTATCTTATATTCTTTATTCTTATTAAATACAATAGCTGCAACATTTGATGGTACTATTGCTATGTCTGGTTCACTCTTCATAACGCTAGTTACTAAACTATCTGAACTTTTTTCAATTGTATAATTAATATTATATCCAGCTTTAACTTCTGGCTTTTCCTTTATAAGCTTAGCTACAGCTATAGCTGGAAGTCCATCTGGTGCCACAAAATCAATTTCTTTAGTTCCTGCTGTATTCTTTGTAGTCTCACTTTGACTTGTGTTACTATTTCCACACCCTATAAATGTTAGCATTGATAATACTATAACTAAAATTAACGATACTTTCTTTTTCATTTTTGACTCCTCCTTATATATCTAATTATCTACGCTATATGTAATTACTAAAATATCAAATAATTATATTAAGACGCAAAAGAAAAAATCAGTCTAATTAAACAGTAATACTCCCTAATTGATATTCACTCTTAATTATAATATCATATTTACACAAAAATACCAAATTCAATTCTATTTATTTTAACTAGACTTGTGTCTTATAGAGTTTATATAGTATTTTATTAATATAAAAAGGCATATCTTGAAAATAATTTAAAGATATGCCTTTACTATATTTTAAGTGTTCATATATCTTGCAGTTCCTATCTATATATATCCACTATCATTCCTTGTATTTCATCTATTGTTGATGCAATATTTATATTGTCTTTTTCATCTGAAAGTAACGCTTTCGTTAATTCTTCAAGTCTATTATCAACCGTATCAACAGTTATGAAATATTGAGTTTGCCAAAAACTAATATCCTTTTTTGTTTCATACATAAATTTTAGTATTGATTCTAAATATTCTTTTATCATCTTCTTATACATAATTACATCAACATAAGTCTTAGTAGTTATAAGCTTACTACCTCTTTTTTTTATGTCATCTATCATCTTATTCAGCTGTTCTTCTGATTTTTTATGTCTTTCTTGACTGAAACTTTGAGAAAAGTCTTTTTTTTCTGAAACAATTTTTCTTTCAGAGGTTACATTTCCTCTTCTTACTCTACCTATTTCCATATATACTCAATCCTTTCTTATATCAAGGCACCTATTTAACAGTTAATAATGAAATTGATGTAGGAATTTCATTCTACATTTTCGATTATTTATCGTCTATTGTTCATTACTTCCACATTCTATCAATTAAACTTCTACAAATATACATATATATGTTGCAATTATCAATGTTCAATACTCAATGCTCAATTATAACTAGAATCGTTATATGATTTTTGAAATTGCCAATGAATAATTATTTTTGCAATATATAAATATAATTTTAAAAGATATGATAATTCTTAATTAATTATATCAAAGTTACGTATTCTTCTCTACTTATATTTTTTTATGTGGCTAAAACATATATTTCGTTTTTTCCCATGTATATAATTTTGCAAAACTTCTAATATATATATACATATATTAATTTTTTGAATGGAGTGATGTTATCTATGTGGTTTGATCAAACTTCACAAGATATTTTGCAGAAATTTAACGTCGACCTAAATACTGGTCTTTCTGAATTAGAATCAAAAAAAAGACTCGAAGAACATGGAGAAAATAAATTAAAATCTCAAAAGAAAAAAAGCATCTTTCAACTTTTCTTATCTCAAATAAATGATGTTATGATTTATATACTTTTAGGTGCAGCTATTCTTTCTGCTTTTATGAAAGAATATAGTGATGCTATTATTATTTTGATTGTAATTTTAATAAATGCGCTCATAGGAGTTATTCAAGAATCAAAGGCAGAAAAATCTCTTGAGGCATTAAAGAAATTATCTACACCTAAAGCAATAGTAAAAAGAGAGGGAAATATTAAAGAGATCCCATCTGAAGAAGTTGTTGTAGGAGATATTGTTATTTTAGATGCAGGAAGATACATACCTGCTGATTTAAGGCTAATTGAAAGTTCTAATTTAAAAATTGATGAATCAGCATTTACTGGTGAATCAGTTCCAGCCGAAAAAAATAGTAATGTGCTAAATCCAACTGAAAATATCCCTATAGGAGATCAACTTAATATGGCATTTATGTCTACTTTAGTTACTTACGGACGCGGAATCGGAGTCGTTATAAATACTGGTATGAGTACCGAAATAGGTAAAATAGCAGATTTATTAAATAAAGAAGAGGATAATACTACTCCTCTTCAAAAAAGGTTAGCTTCACTTGGAAAGACTTTAGGTTTTGGAGCTGTTGGAATTTGTATATTAATATTTATCATTTCCATGTTTCAAGGAAGAGATTGGTTTGAAATGCTCTTAACTGCTATAAGTCTAGCTGTTGCTGCAATTCCCGAAGGACTTCCCGCTATAGTTGCCATAGTTTTAGCTATAGGTGTTCAAAGAATGATAAAACAAAATTCTATAATTAAAAAACTTCCCGCAGTTGAAACTCTAGGCTCTGTAAATATAATTTGTTCTGATAAAACTGGAACTTTAACTTTAAATGTAATGACAATAAAAAAGTGTTGTATAAATAATAAAATCTTATCTATCGATGATTGTGATTTATCTAATCACGATACTAAATTATTATTTGAAGGCATGATTTTATGTAATGATGCTACTTCAAAGAATGGTTCAAAAACAGGTGATCCTACTGAAATAGCTCTTTTAGATGCAGGAATTAAGTTTGATTTATATAAGGAAGATTTAAATTCACTTCATGAACGAGTTGATGAGGTTCCATTCGATTCAGACAGAAAATTAATGACTACAGTAAATAAATATGAAACACAGTTTAAGGTTTTTACAAAGGGTGCTATTGATAACTTACTTAAACTTTCAAATAAAATATTATTAAACGGAGAAATTATTGATTTCACACAAGATAAAAAAGAGCAAATACTTAAATTTTCTAATTTAATGTCTGATGAAGCTTTAAGAGTTCTTGGCTTAGGCTATAAAAATATAGAAAATGAAAGTATTAGCCTAAATTCATTAGAAAAGAATTTAGTATTCGTCGGATTAATGGGTATGATAGACCCACCTAGACAAGAAGTTAAACCCTCCATTGCTTTATGTAAACAAGCAGGTATAACCCCTATTATGATAACCGGAGATCATAAAAACACTGCTTTTGCCATTGCTAGCGAACTTGGTATCGCAGAAAATTCAAATGAATGTATGATTGGAAGCGAAATTGATACTTATAGCGATGAAGACTTTAATAAAATAGTTAATAACTATAAAATTTTTGCTAGAGTTTCTCCTGAAAATAAAGTTAAAATTGTAAAAGCATTTAAATCTCATGGAAATGTTGTATCCATGACTGGTGATGGTGTTAATGATGCACCTTCACTAAAAGCTGCTGATATAGGCGTTGCTATGGGTATTACCGGAACTGATGTAGCTAAAGGTGCTGCTGATATGATTTTAACAGATGATAATTTCACCACCATAGTGAGTGCAGTCGAAGAAGGTAGAAATATTTATAATAATATAAGAAAATCTATAATGTTTCTACTAGCTTGTAACTTAGGCGAAATAGTTGCACTCTTTATAGCAATTTTGTTTAACTTAAATCCACCACTATTACCAATTCATATTTTATGGGTAAATTTAATAACTGATAGCTTTCCGGCCCTTTCTCTTGGGGTGGATCCACATGATTCAAGTGTTATGGAAGATCCTCCTAGAGATCCAAAAGAATCTCTTTTTGCAAATCATATGGGGCTATTTTTAGCTTTAAATGGAGTATTAATAGGAGCAGTAACCTTAATTGCTTTCAAAATTGGTGAAAATTTATATATGGACTCTTTGGTTCATGCACAAACTTTAGCCTTTGTTGTTTTAAGTTTTTCTCAATTATTTTTCTCACTTTCTATGAGAAGTAAGGAAAAATCGCTTTTCAGAATTGGACTTTTTACAAATAAGTATTTATTAGCTTCAATTTTACTTGGAATATTAATTCAATTTTTGATTATTATAGTTCCTTTCTTTGCTGCAGTATTTGATGTATTTACTTTAAATGTTAGGGATTGGATTCTCGTTACTCTTATATCACTTATACCTTTTATAGTTAATGAATTCTTTAAACTAATAAAATACCGTAAGTAGAGACTTATTTCATAATTATTATTATAATATTTTACTATTTAAATTATGTTTTTTTATGAGTTTTGCCAAAGTTTTTTTATATTGTCAAATATAGTTGAAACAATGAAATATCTATAATAAAATTTATATTATAAAGTGATTCTTAGCTTCAGGTTGAGTTTTCTTAGTAGGAATACAATTTTCTCTCTTCCTGAAGCTTAGAAGCACTTATACCCACAAGGGGCACAATGTCCAGGAGCGTGTAGCCGTTATCTCTCATTTGAATAAGTGAGAGTCTTATGGATGCTAGCTATCGGATAAAAGGGATTTTAGGAGGTAATAAATATGATAATAAGATGTATAGATAATAACCTTTGTTCAACTTTAACTTTAAGTAAAGAATACATAGTTATAGAGGAAGCTGCTGAATATTATGTAATTCTTGATGACAAAAATGAAGAAACAACTTGCAGAAAAACAAGATTTAGCATTGTTGAGGATGGTGGGTTAACAAAAAAAACTAAAGCTACTATTACAGAGTTAAGTTATCAATTAGAAAATGATTTTAAAGACATTAAACAATTTACAATTAGAAAAAATTCTAAAGGTGAAATTAAAGAAATATCTGTAAAATTTAAATATAACTAAAATTGCACTTACGCGATAGTCCACCGAAATGAAGGTCATGCATTTGTTCAGGTTACGTGAGGATTTAGCTGTGAATTTCTAATAGCAGAAGTTGTACCCATTTCTGCATGCTCCTGAGGCAAGCTCAGGACAAGCAAAAATGGAACAACTTCTACTAAAGAAATATCTACAGCTAAATCCGAAATAGTAACACTTCCACAAAAGCATGACCTTCATTTCTAGTTTAGTATATTTTCATAGTATAGATTTGTATAGATTTCTTTAAAAGCCCCAAAGGAAAAGTGAGAGCCTAAACCTAGTATTTGGGCACTCGAACTATCTCTATGAATTCTTTTCCATAATTGTGCATTGCCACAGGGTACCCTAAAGGGCATGAACTGTGCATCGTGCATTAAATTAATATATTGATATTATATTCTTTAAGCCAAATATTTACTTGAATTAAATAAGCAATTAATTGTGGTCCTGTCATTAATTGTCCATACCATGGTGATTTATAGGATTGTCCTTTAGTTTGTACAATTTCTCTAATTGCTTTATCATCAATTACTTCATGAATTGGTGATGATTTATCGTCTAATATTTGTGTCATCATATCACATACAATATCTGTATATATTGGATTATGTGTCTTTGGATAAGGACTCTTCTTTCTGTATATAATATCGTTTGGTAACATTCCTTCAAACGCTGCTCGAAGTAATCCCTTTTCTCTGCCTTTATATAACTTTACATCTGCTGGTAAATTAAAAGCATAATCTACTAATCTAATATCTGCAAATGGAACTCTTGCCTCTAAACTATTATACATACTAACTCTATCTTTTCTAGTGAGAAGTTGTACCATAAACCATTTTAAGTTTAGATAAGATACTTCCCTCATTCTATAATCTCGTTTGCTTTCACCATCAAGATGAGGTACTTTACTTAAAGATTTTTCATATTGTGTTCTAACCAAATCCTCTAGTGGCATATTCTTTAAACTATTATTAACTATTGCTTTTCTATCACTAACAAATCTTGACCACGGAAATGTATCTAAATAGAACATTTCATCTCTTGTAAACCAAGGATATCCACCGAAAATTTCGTCAGCACATTCTCCAGTAAGACCAACTACAAAATCTTTACGAATTTCTTTGCAGAATAAAAGCATAGATGAATCAATATCTGCCATACCTGGTAGATCTCTTGAAATCACAGCATCTTTTAGTGCTACTGCCAAATCTGTATGATCTAAAACTACTTTTCTATGATTGCTACCAATGAATTTAGACATTTCTTCTGCCCAATATTCATCTGATGTAGGTTGAAATAATGATGATTTAAAATATTTTTCATTATCTTCATAATCAATAGAATAAGTAGTAAGTGTCTTTCCTTGTTTTTTAAATTCCTCTGCAGCTATCATTGAAATAATTGAAGAGTCTAATCCACCTGATAAAAATGTACAAACTGGTACATCACCAACTAATTGTCTTTTTATTGCATCTATTAATAATTCCCTTGTATGAATTATTGCCTCTTCTGGAGTTTCATGAAATTCCTTTGCTTGCACTGTCCAATATTCCCACGTTTTAATATTATTATCACTGGAAATTAGAAGACAATTTGCAGGTGCAATTTCTTTTATATTTTTAAATATTGCACTTCCAGGTATTGTAGCAGGTCCGAGTCCAAAAAGTTCAGTTAATCCCTCTCTATCAACTTCTCTTTTAATTCTAGGATTTGCTAAAATAGTTTTTATTTCTGATCCAAATATAAGAGTATTATTATTCACAGTATAAAACAAGGGCTTAACTCCCATTTGGTCTCTAGCCAAAAATACTTCTTTTTTATATTCATCAAAAATTCCAAATGCAAAAATACCTATTAATTTATTAACACATTCTTTGCCCCAATAAATATAAGCTGTAAGTAATACTTCAGTATCAGAATAAGAATCAAAGGTGAATCCTTTATCTTTTAACTCTTTTCTTAAATCTTCAGTATTATAAAGTTCTCCATTATAAACTAATGTATATTTTTTATCTTGGACTATTTTTGTCATCGGCTGCATGCCACCCTCAGGGTCTACTACAATTAGCCTTCTATGCCCTAATAAAACATTTGTAGAGATATAGTATCCCTTAGAATCTGGACCTCTTCTCTCCAATGTCTTTATCATTTTTTCTAATATTTCTTTATCTTTTACTATATCTTCTTTGAAATTTACGATTCCCGCAATTCCACACATTTATTTCACCTTCAAATAGTATTTAAGCATATTCAAAAAATAGTAAATCAGTATGCTAATCAATTTTATTTCATATGCTTTATATTATTAAAATATGCACTGATAAAAAAAGTGCGACAGCACAATTAAGATCTTTTACACTGATAAAAAAAGTGCGACAGCACATTATGATCTTTTACACAGTTAAAAAAAGTGCTAAAACACATTAGGCTCCTTTGTGCCTGTAAAAAAATGTAAAACTCTTATTTCTTTTTTCATTCTATATATACATTAACTTTAATTATCACTTGTTAATGCTGAATGATTACTAATTGACAA
>JAKBFR010000291.1 GCA_021837545.1 Bacillota bacterium
ACATGTATATGATGGCTTTGCAATATTTGTACCTGCAGGCACATGGCATAATATAGTTAATACCGGTAATAAACCTCTTAAATTATATTCTATCTATGCTCCGCCTCAACATCCTCATGGTACTGTTCATGCTACTAAAGCAATAGCACATGCTGGTTCAACGAATAGCGAGCGTTAGTACTAAAGGGTTTTGTATAAATTTAAAGCCAATTGTCCATTTGAAAAAATGTAGGAAGCTTCAGTCATATAGCCGATAGGGAAAGCGCCTGGAGGTATTATGACTGAAGCTTAAATTTATTTGAAATTATGCAGTTATCTAATGTTTTACATTTTTTTTATAAGTTGTACGAAAGTTTTATGTGTAACTACTCTTATATTAGGATTGCCAAACCATTTGTTGGATCCACAGTTAGTCCCCAGCTAAGCACATTGAATTAGCATTTAAAGATGAGAAAATTTTTTCTCTGATGGTGGTGTTTTTTACGCTATTTTCATAGAGCACCAGGGACTTTGTCATTATGGCACAATCTCTTAATGGAGAACTTTATCTAGTGAGAGTTCTATTATTATAGAATGATTTAATCCTTTATCCCACAAATTATTATAAACCCGCCTTCATCTGTGTTTCTGCAATCACCTTTGACTTCATTAACCTCTACACCGGCTTCTTGACTTTTCTCTATTAAATTTATTAATTCTTCTTGTGCTGATTTTTGATTTAGAGTGATTTTGTATGCGTAGCATCAACTATTATTGATTTGTTTTAAAATATTCTCTTTAGGTATAATTAATGATTATAAATTCATTTTTAAGGATGTGGGAAACTCAATTTTTGGCTTCCTGCTTTTTATTTTGTCTAAATTAATTTATTATATAAATCTAACTTATTGCCAAAATGGTTAAAAGTCTGTATACTAATTTTAGAATCAAATAAGAAAGTAGTGATGCTTATGATTAAAAACCTTGAGGAATTAAGTTTTAGAGATTTAGAAATCCTAAATATAATTCAAAAAACGGGACCAATAACAAAAAAAGATTTGCAAGTTACTGCAGATTTAAAATTAACCACTCTAAATAGAATTATGAAAACACTTGAAGACGGAAAAATTATAATGGAACATGGCGAATCACACTCTACTGGGGGAAGAAAAGCAATAGAGTATGATGTATGTCAAACAGGGTTTTACGTTATAGGAATAGACATATCAAGAACCTATGTGAAATTAGTCCTAACAAATATGAAACTAACTATTTTAAAAAAAGAAGAATTTCTTATGGATGAAAGCTATTCTCCAAAAAAAACTGTTGAGAAAATTTCTTATATAATAGAACAAATGTTATCTGATTTATTCATTAAAAAGAATGAGATTTTAGGAATTGGTATAGGTACTGTAGGGCCAATAGATAGGGAAAAAGGAATTATATTAAATCCTAAAAGTTTCTTTAATAGCGACTGGATTAACGTACCCATAAAAGCAATGGTTGAAGAAAGTCTTAGCATTTCTTGCTTTATAGATAACGGAGCCAATACTGCTGTTTTATGTGAATTTTTGTATGGTAAGGGTAAAGATTTAAAAAGCGTTGCCTACATTCACTGTGGCATTGGACTTAGATCAGCAATAATATCGGATGGCATCATTATTAGAAGTATGAACGATAGGGAAGATGCTTTTGGGCATATGATTGTAGAACATAATGGAGAAGAATGTAACTGTGGTAATTCTGGTTGCATTGAAAGTTATTCCTCAATAGACTCAATTATAAAAAGAGTAAATGCAAAAACAAAAAATAAAAATAAATCTATTAGTGAAATAAATTACAGTGAAATCTTGAAATCAGAATTACTAAATAATAAAGAGGCTATAGAAGTAATAAACAGAGCTACAGAAATTTTAGGCATTGGACTTGCAAATCTTGTTAGATTAATAAATCCTGAACTAGTAATTTTAAGTGGACCATTGATAATGGATTTTGAATATTATTATGAAAAGTCAATTGCGACCTTTCATAGTATCAATCAAATGGAAAATAGAGCTATATTCTGTAAAGGTGGTAAGTTTCAACAAGATGTTATTGCCCTAGGGGCTGCAGCAATGGTAATAGAATTTTATTTAATAAGTATTTAGGTGAGTATTTAGGTAAAAATAATATTAGGGGTGATTATATGAATCCAGTAGCATTTAATCTTTTTGGAATCAGTGTAAGGTGGTATGGAATATTTATAGGAACGGGAATGGCATTAGCTATAATATTAGCAAATTATACATGCAAGTATAGGGATATAGATTATGATTCTCTTTTGGATGTGGTACTTATTTCTCTACCAATTGGTATTGTAGGTGCAAGGTTATACTATGTAGCTTTCGAGTTCAATAATTATAAAAATAATTTAATAGATATATTTAATATTAGGGGAGGCGGACTTGCAATTCATGGAGGAATTCTATTTGCCTTAGTATCTGCATTTATAATTGCAAAACGAAGGAAGATGAGCTTCTTTAAAATGGCAGATGCTGCGGCACCCACAATTATTATTGCTCAAGCTATT
>JAKBFR010000292.1 GCA_021837545.1 Bacillota bacterium
TTACTAATAATGCAGTAAATTATATAAATGCTGAATCAAAGAAAACAATAGAAAAATTTAAACCTTTTTTAACCTTTTTATTAGAAAAGTATAACCTTACAATAAGTTCTACTTTAGATAAGCTTACGGGAGTATATAATAGGAAATATTTTGAAGAGGCTCTAATATTCTTGTTAGACAGTGAAAGACTAGAAAAAAGAGAATTTGCTGTAATAATGTTTGATATTGATGATTTTAAAGGAGTAAATGATAAATATGGACATCAAACAGGAGATGAAGTTCTAGTTAAGTTAACAAAAGAAGTTGAGAAGTGTATAGGCAAGAAAGATATCATAGGAAGATATGGAGGCGAAGAATTTATAGTACTTTTACCTAATGTAAATGAAGAAAAGGCTATAAATATGGCAGAGAAAATTAGAATAAATATTGAAGATGCCAAAATTTTAGGAGATAAAAGAAAAGTGACTATAAGTATTGGTATAGTAATGAGTGGGAATGAATCATTAAATAATCAAGAAATAATAGAAAGAGCAGATCAAGCTTTATATAAAGCAAAGAATGAAGGAAAGAATAGATATATTCTTTGGGAGAAAGATTACGGAACAAGTTGTAGCAATAATAATGATTTAACCGGAGTTTTATCGGGTAATGCAACAAAAGATTATAATTTGGCTTCAATTCTAAAAGAATTAGCTAATATAGTTAAATATAGAGGCAACAAAGAAGAAAAAATCTATGAATTTACTTTGAAAATTATGCAGGCTATTGAATGCGAAACAGCTACAGTATTTATTGTAAAAGATAAGAAAATAGCTGATATGTATAGTAAGCAAAGATCAAATGAGGGCTGGTGTATAGTTGAAAAATTCAACTACAAATTAATTTATACAAGTATTGAAGAAGAAAAAGGAATATACTTAGTTGATTGGGATAATATGGATAATTACAACCACTACGGTATACCTGATTGGAGATCTGTTTGTATAACTCCAATAATATGCAATGGTGAAATCTTAGCTCTTATATATCTATCTGTTTCAGTAAACAAAAAAGAGTTTATCTGTAGTGATTATAATTTATTAAATTGTTTTGCAGAAATAGGTATTCCAATCTTTTTTTAAAGGAAACTTGACTCGTTGAGTAAGTGATTAACAACAAATCGCAGATGCACGGTGTGAAAGTTCGAGGAACCAAATATAAAATGCTCGAAGAGAAAGTTCATGTTTCCAAATATAAAAGCTCCAAGGAGAAAGTTTGAAGAACGAAATGTAAAATTTCGATTCTCACTTTTTGGACATTCACTTTTGAGTTCTCTACTTAAGATGAAAAATCATAATCACATAAAGTTTTTCTGATCATATTATATAGAGAGAAATAAAGTTAAGAGGAATTTTTTATGGATGATACTATTTCTAAAGGGAACAATAGATATATAGATAGTGTTAACATTAAAATATCAGAAGAAGATAATAAAGTTCAGAATGGAGAAATTGTAGTTACATCAATCTTGGATTGTGGAGAAAATGAATGTTTGCAGGGGGTAAAGATTAATTTATATAAAATAAATGGGTTATCTCCAGTTCTTATTACATCTAAAATAACAGATGAAGAAGGTAAAGTTGTTTTTTCGGAAGTTGAAGAAGGATGCTATAGAATAATAGAAATTATAGATAAAAGATATTTTGAAAAACCTAAGTATATAAATTGGAATGAAATAATAATAGATAGTGTTAATAGAAATCAGAAACTAATTATAGTTAATAGAATTAAAAGATTTGTACCACAAAATAAACATAAGCATTGTATTTAAAATAAGGAGGCTATATTTTAATAATAATATAGCTTTCTTATTTTATTTCTCTAACTTTCTCTAGGGGATTATTTCTTAATTGTAAATTGATTATAAGTGAGATATAATCATAATTAATATAAAGTTTTAAAGTAGGTGCTTAAGTGGAAAAGTATATATTAAAAATAAAAAAAATTAATCATAACGCTGTAATACCTAATTATGCTCATGAAGGAGATGCAGGATTGGATTTATATGCAGTACAAGAACTGACTTTAGATCCAGGGGAGAGAGGCTTAGTACATACAGGAATACAGATAGAGTTACCCAAAAATACAGAGGCTCAAATAAGACCAAGAAGTGGTTTAGCTTTAAAAAGTGGAATAACTACATTGAACTCACCAGGAACTATAGATGAAGGATATAGAGGGGAAATTGGAGTTATTTTAATCAACCACAGTAATGAAGTTTTTAAAGTAGAACAAGGAATGAAAATTGCTCAAATGGTGATAAAACCTGTATTTAAAGTTAACATAATAGAAACATTAGAATTGTCAGACAGTGAAAGAAACGAAAAGGGATTTGGATCTTCAGGAACAAGATAATTCACGGGTATTGCGCAACATAGATACCCAAAGTAAAAATTAAGGTTAATTGTATAAACTACCGAAATGAAGATCATGCATTTGTTCGGGTTACTGAGGATTTAGCTGTGAATTTCTATCAGTAGAAGTTGCCCCCATTTAAGCATGCT
>JAKBFR010000293.1 GCA_021837545.1 Bacillota bacterium
AAAATAGGCTCCATTTGAAGCCCTATCCTTATATTTTTCGTAAGTAGTAATTATAGTATTAACTAAGACTTCATAGTTAAAAGGCTTAATAATATATTCTTTTGCTCCATAGAACATAGCTTTTTTGAGATATTCACTTTCAGCTTGAACAGACATAATAATTACTGTAACAGAAGGAAATAGATTTGTGATTTTTTCTGTAGCTTCCAGCCCATTAAGTACAGGCATATTAATGTCCATTAATACGATATCCGGCTTTACTTTAGAAAGAAGTTTTAAAACCTCTTCCCCATTGCTTGCCTCACCAACAATTTCAAAGAATTCATTCTCTAAATTTAATATTTTCTTTATTACATTTCTGGTCTCTTCAATATCATCTGCAATCAGTATTTTAATTTTACTCATAATGTCACCCCTATTTCTCTAGTACCGGGATTTTAATGCCTGTTCCAGCTTTAATTAGATTTTGATCCCCAATTCCGTTAGCTTGTTTTATTAAAGCATATTTTCCTGGGTCTCCATAAAAATCTGTACTTATTTTTCTTAAAGTGTCACCTTGTTTTACCTTATAATAAACGTATTTTTCATATTTGTAATCGCCTGTATTATCTTTATTTTCTTCTGCTTGTTTAGTTTTGTACTCTGGAAACAAATTCTTCATTTCTTTAGAATCATCCAACATAAGTTCTTGCCAAGTTGCGCCTTCTGTTTTGTGAATATAATCTGGGTCTAAAGGTCTTAAGACCAACTTTAACTCACCAATATCTTCTGCTAATACTAATTTCTCTATATCAAAAATTGGCACAGATAATGTAACTAAGTAATTAGCTGGTACCGCTACTCTTTGTTCACCGTCTCTATAAAGTGATTTATCTACTGCAAGTACTTGAATATTTTGAAGCAGAATTTTCGATAAATCAGGTCTAATAATTTTTTGTCCATCTTTCTTCTCTGATAAATACACAATTACGTCAACAAAATCTCCTTGTTTAATAAGGTCTGACACACCTGTACTTCCATTAACATTTATGGAGATAGCTCTATTATTACCTTCTATTTTTAAACTCAATTCATTATCAAGTTTATTTATCAACTTATCTTTATTGAACCCTTCATCCTTTAAAATAGTTTCCTTGGTATATTTTCCTACAATATTAGAAGATTCCACAATATAATCCCTGAATATTGCATTATCAGGTACCTTAATTTCTTTAATCATTTTTTTCTCTATTTTAGTTCTTGGGGCTATTGTTTCAGTTGCAACTAAAACAGATCTTTCCTTAACTGCTGTATCTGGTGTTTTTAAAGATTTTAAATATATAAAAATAACTACGCTACTTACGATTGCCAACATGAATGATATTAAAATTAATCTTTTTCCTGTATTTTTCATAAAAACACCACCCATACTCCTAATTATTTAGTTCTATTTAACGAGTTTAGCGCCATAAGCTCCAGTATCGCTTAGCGTCATATCAATCTCTCCATTTGTTACATATCTAATAAAGCGTCCTTGAATTTGAATTTTTCCTGCATTTTTTACAATGTCTTCCACGTAAAATTCTCCAAAACCTACTACTAATACATTTTTTCTTCCATTAACATTTAAGGAATCTACTAAAGGCAATGTCCATAATCTAATAGAATTTCTTTCGAAATCATTAAAACTGCTACATTCTGAATTAATATAATTTTTAATTGCATTAGCAGCACCTGCCATGTTACCGGTCTCTGTATCTATCATGTCCCCCACTGTTATTGTGCCACTATAACCATAAAGTGCATTTGATTTGAATACATTTGCACCGGTTCCTCCTAATGACACTTCATTATAATTTCCATGATAGCCATCTCCAGCACCTTCTTTTAGCATTACAACATCTCCATAAGAAAATGGAAATGCCTCAACTGCCAATGGTCTAATACCACCTTTTATTGATTTTATAGGTGCTATAATTGCTTTTGTACTTGCATTTATATTACTGCTATTTATTCCAATTATAGGTGCAAAGATGTGATTGACATTTTTTATTCCTTTCATTTGTATGCTTTTATTATCACCACTTATGGTAATTGAAACTTTGTTTGGATCAACATTATTCTTTTGAAGATACGAAATTGCAACATTTCCTGCTTTAGTGGCATCTGTAGTTAATTCTAGGCTAGCCGCTAACACTGCTGAATCAATAGCATTAGATAATTTCACTTTTTCTACATAAACTAAACCAATATCTATCACATAAGCTGTAAAACCCAAAAGTGCTGTAAATACTAAACATAATATAATAGCAATATTTCCTTTATTATCTAATTTTCGTATTACACTCACCACTCATTCTATCCTCATGGATGTTTGCGCTTTTAATACCACCACATTATGAATGATATTACTTATTATAGGAATGGTTACTTGATAGTTATATATAACCTCTACTGCAATGGTACCACCAGATTTTCTACTTCCTTCTGATGGTGTTATATTTACTGTTAGATTTTTAGTGGCTAAATTAGGGGAAATGTTAGTGATCAATTCTGTAATTTCT
>JAKBFR010000294.1 GCA_021837545.1 Bacillota bacterium
ATACATAGGATTAAAATCTACTCTTTTATATGATGAAACCAAAAGAGGAAATTTAAAATGGAATATCTTTTATTAAAAAGTTAAAGGAGTGAAGTAAGTGATTAAAATGTAGAAAAATGATATATAAAATCATATATAAAATAAAAATTTCAGGCTAAATTTAATTTAACCTTAGTAAATTATAAAATTTGTAAAAAACATTAAACATTTACAAAAATGCTATTTTATAAGAGGAATTTATCTTGATTTCCCACTTAAGATGGTATATCATGAAACTGAAACCGAAACAAAAGTAGTTCCATATAAATTGCAAATGTGAAGAGCAAATGATAATTTAAACTAACCATAACTAAGTTATTAGTTCAGAACTCGATTATAGTTTAAATTCGAAATTGTCGGAATATTTACAATGTAAATACTTTTGCAATTAAGTAAACTTGACCAATTATATAATTTTATTTAATACTAATAAAAGGAAAGTGGACATACTATATTATTAAGATAAATAAAATTATTAAAATGAAAAGGTTTACATGATTTTAAGCTATGATTTGACTATGAACCAAAATAAAATCAACTTCTTAAAAATTAATGATGGGGGGATTTTAAAAAAATGTTTAAATTTATACTTAAGAGATTAGGCTATATGTTTGTGACTCTTTGGATAGTAGCTACTATCACATTTATGTTGATACATGCTATTCCAGGAGATCCGTTGGCATCCATGGCAAGAAAATTGCCAGAACAAATAAGAGCAAACTTCTACGCAAAATATGGTTTAGATCAACCAGTGATAGTACAATACGGCAGGTTTATGAAAAATATTGTACTTCATGGAGATTTAGGAGAATCACTTGCTTACCAAGGAAGAAAAGTTAGTGATGTTATAAAATTACACGCACCAGTATCGGGAAGATTAGGTATCCAGGCGATTTCTATGGGATTCTTTATAGGAGTGAGCCTAGGAATAGTAGCAGCATTTAATAGAGGAAAATGGCCAGATTATCTGGTTATGTTTATAGCAATATTAGGTATTTCTGTACCAAGCTTTGTTATGGCATCTTTACTGCAATATTTCTTTACAGTTCAAAATATGTGGCTGCCATCCACAGGATGGGGAAGCTTTAAACACACTATATTACCAAGTATAGCCTTAAGCTTTGGTTCTATAGCTACTTATGCAAGATATATGAGAGCGAATACCCTTGATATAATAGGTCAAGATTATATATTGACAGCAAAATCTAAAGGTATCACAAAACTTAGTTTAGTATGGAAACATGTTATTAGAAATGCCATACTTCCAGCGATCACAATACTCGGACCGCAATTGGCAGGTATATTCGTAGGTTCTTTTGTTATAGAAAGTATATTTGCAATTCCAGGGTTCGGTTTTAACTTTGTAACTTCAGTTGGAGATAGAGATTATACTATGATTATGGGGCAAACAGTTTTCTTATGTGCGTTAGTAATAATTTCATATGTTTTAGTAGATATAGTATATGGATTGATTGACCCAAGAATAAGGTTAACCGGAGAAAAGAGATAGGAGGGGAAAGTATGGCACAGTTATTGAAAGAAAAGTTTGAAATAATTGGATGTGAGGGTGCTAACGCTGATGAAATATTAAGGCCTAGTATGACCTATTGGCAGGATGCATGGAGAAGATTAAAACAAAATAAAGTGGCTACTGCCTCATTAATAATATTAATTTTAATATCAATAATGACTGTTGTTGGCCCATATATTAATGGATTTAGTTTTGAACTTACAAATAATGATTTAGTAAATGTAAAGCCTAATTTGCAGCACTGGTTTGGAACTGATAATCTTGGACGTGATGTGTTTTCAAGGGTATGGGCGGGAGGTAGAGTTTCTATAGTTATTGGTATTATAGGGGCATTCATAGATACTGTAGTAGGTAGTATATATGGTGGAATATCCGGATTTTTCGGTGGATTTGTGGATGACATTATGATGAGAATAGTTGAGATACTTGGAAGTATTCCTTATCTAGTAGTTGTTATACTAGTTTCATTAATATTTCAAAAAGGCATTGGAGCTATTATTATTGCCATGACTATAACAGGCTGGGTTGGAATGGCAAGACTTGTACGTGGACAATTACTACAAATAAAAGAGCAGGAGTATGTGTTAGCTGCTACGGCGCTTGGTGCTAATCCTTCAAGAATTATTGCAAAACATTTACTTCCAAATACTTTAGGAATAATGATTGTAGCTATTACTTTCGATATTCCAAGCTTTATATTTGGAGAAGCTTTCTTAAGTTATTTAGGACAAGGAATTCAATCGCCAAATACAAGTTGGGGAGCTTTAGCATCTGCAGCACAACCGAACTTAATGTTTTATCCTTATCAGTTATTCTTCCCATCACTATTTATTAGTTTAACCATGTTATCATTTACATTGCTTGGTGATGGTTTAAGAGATGCGCTGGATCCAAGATTACGCCAATAGGGAGGAAGAATTATGGAAAAAATATTAGAAGTAAAAGACTTAAGAGTTTCATTTCATACTT
>JAKBFR010000068.1 GCA_021837545.1 Bacillota bacterium
ATAAAGAAGCTAATAATTGAAGATAAAGACATTTCAGACAGGCAATTATGTAAAAGATTATCTCTTCTTGGATATGATATTTCTAGATATTCTGTGACCAAGATAAAAAAATATATGATTGAAAAACTGTTTCCAGAGAATTTGGATGTAGAAGAAAGTGTGGCGAAAGATTTAAGAGAAAACTTAACAGAAGTTAAATCTTTAGTAAACACAAACATACAAAAAATAAGTGATCAGGAAAGTATAAATACAGTTAATCAAGAAAATAAGAAAAAGAATAATTATTTAAGAAACATTATAGGATATCATGGTTCATTAAAAAATGTGATTAGTCAAGCTGAGGCTGCAGTGTTATATCCTCCCCATGGGCTTCATACGCTTTTGCTTGGACCATCTGGTGTTGGAAAAAGTTTTTTCGCAGAATCTATGTATAATTTCGCAATTAATTCTTCTCACTTTGGAAAAAATGCACCATTTATAATATTTAACTGTGCTGATTATACAGAAAATCCACAGTTACTTCTTTCTCAACTATTTGGTTATAGTAAGGGGGCTTTTACTGGTGCGAATACAGACAAAGTTGGTTTAGTGGAGAAAGCAAATAATGGAATACTATTCTTGGACGAAGTGCATAGATTGCCAAAGGAAGGACAAGAAATATTGTTCTATATGTTGGATAAGGGAAAGTATAGAAGACTTGGTGAAACTGAAAATAGCAGAACAGCTAATGTAATGATAATTGCGGCAACTACAGAAGATCCAAAATCAGCCTTATTGCTAACCTTTAGAAGAAGAATACCAATGATAATTGAACTTCCTTCCATTAATAACAGACCAATTAATGAAAAATATGTACTAATTAAAAGCTTCTTTTCACAAGAATCAGCAAGAGTTGGAAAAGAAATTACTGTGCGTTATGATGTTATCAGATCCTTATTGTTATACAATTGTCCAGGAAATATAGGGCAATTAAGAAGTGATATACAAGTGGCGTGTGCAAGAGGTTTTTGTAAATCATTAAGCAATAATTCAAATGAAGTTGTTATTGACATAAAAGATTTACCTAGGCACGTATCATTAGGGACATTAAGCGTTGAGGATAGAAAACTAGTGGCAGAAAATATTTTTAATGAAGATTTGGTTATTAATCCTAATGATGTTGTTACTCAGAAATCAAAAGATGATAGGTATACGTTACCTGATGAAATATATAACAATATAGAGGAGAAATATTTTAAACTTGAAAAGCAGGGACTCAGTAAAGATGAAATTAATAAAATATTATGGAGCAAAATGGAATTTAACTTAAATAAATTTGCAAAAAATATAGAAGCAGATTTATTTTTTCCTAAGGAAGAATTAAAAAATATAATAGATGAAAAGATATTAAATGTGGTTGAAAAAGTAACTAACATTGCCAAACAATATATAGAAAATATCCAGGAAAATTTTTATTATTGTATAGCAATGCACTTAAATTCAACCTATGATAGATTAAAACAGGGCAGGATAATAAAGAATCCTGAATCGGACTATATAAAAAAGGAATATTATAATGAGTATAGAATTGCAAAAATATTAACTAAAGAGATAAATAAAAGTCTAGACATTGAACTTCCGGAAGACGAAATAGGATTTATTGCTATGTATTTAAAAACGTTTTCTGGAGTGGATAAAAATGTAAGTAGAGTGGCTGTCATTGTATTAAGCCATGGACATGTTGCTTGTGGTATGGTTGATGTAGCGAATAAGCTGTTAGGTACAAATCTTGCCATAGGAATAGAAATGCCACTTGATGAAAATCCTCAAATCTTGCTTGAAAGAACTATAGAGGTTGTAAAGAAAGTCCATGAAGGTAAAGGATGCTTATTGTTGGTAGATATGGGATCACTGGTTACATTTGGAGAAATAATAACTAAAGAAACAGGAATTCCAACAATGGTTATTGGTCGAGTAGATACAGTAATGGTCCTAGAGGCTGTAAGAAGATCGTTAATTTCAAATAGCAATCTGTACGAAATTTCTAAGGCACTTGATGGAGATAAGACCTATGTTGGAAAAGTACTAGGCGTAAAGAAATACATTAAAACCATAATTACAATATGTATAACTGGTGAGGGTACTGCTTTAAAAATTAAAAGATATCTTGAAGATGTATTGGGGAATTCAAATAAAAATTTAAATATTATACCAATTGGAATTATGAATAGAAATAATGCTCAAGATGAAATAATTAAGATTAGTAAAGAGAATAATATAGCCGCAATTGTTGGAACTATTGATCCTGAACTAGAAAGTATTCCATTTATAACTTTTCAAGATATTCTGAAAGAATCAGGTAAATTAAGATTAAAAAATTTACTTGGAATAGAGAAGGGTATCAATCATTTGATAAATGTAATTGATGAGGAACTAATTCAGATTAAGGATGATGTATTTACAAAAAGTGATTTAATAGATGAAATGTGCAATCTATTGATTACGAAAGGAAAGGTTAAAGAAGAATTTACAATAAGTGTATATAAGAGAGAAATGATGGGGGGAACTCTATTTGAAGGTACTTTTGGTATACCTCATGGTTTATCGGAGTTTGTAGAGAAATCATCCTTGTGTATTTTTAAACTTAATAATCCTATTTTATGGGACTATGATTGTAAGGTTGATGTTGTTATTATGTTGGCACTAAAAGAGAGTGATGGGAAAATAGTTAGGCAACTATTTGACACTTTATCAAAGATAGAAGTAGCTGATAAAATAAGACATGGTAATTGTGCTAAAGAAATTTCAGATATATTGCTAAAAATGTAATAATTATTTTTAAGTTATAAGGTAGAAATAAACAATTCTACCTTTTTATTTTATATAAAATAATATATTACTTTTCCAACATAGTTTTGGCATGGCAATTGCTATATAAATATTGTGAAGACGTAATCATGGATGAAAATGTATATATAACTTACAAAAAGGAGGAAGATTAATGACTAGTAGTATTAAAGAATTTTTAAGAAGAGATTTAGTAGTAAATAACATTGAAGCTAAATCAGCTGAGGACGTCTTTAAGAAGATGTCTCCCATATTGTTAAAAGCAGGATTTGTAGAAGATTCCTTTTTTAATGGGTTAGTAAATAGAGAAAATAAATTTCCAACAGGTTTATTACTTGGAAAATATAATGTTGCAATACCTCATACAGATGCTGTTCATGTTAAAAAGCCAGCTATAGCTATTGCAACACTAAAAAATCCTGTGAAATTTAATTGCATGGATGGAAATGGAAGCGTGGATGTAAATATAGTATTTACAATGGCTTTAAATGAACCTCACAGCCAGATAGTAATGTTGCAGCAATTGATGTTTCTAATTCAGAATGAAAGTATTTTAGAAAATATGCTTCAAGCAAAAGATAGTGACGAAGTGTATGATATTGTTTCAAGCTTTAATTATAATTGCGAGTAAATAATAAGCAATTATTAAATTATAGAATTTTATTTAAGGAGGTAAAAAAATGGACAAACAAAAACTAATATTAGTAGCTTGTGGTACAGGAATAGCAACTTCAACAGTTGTATGTAAAAAGGTGGAAGATTTAATTGCATCTCATGGTATCAATGCGAGAATTATACAATGCAAGATTTCAGAAGTGGGAGTTTATGAAGACCAAGCTGATCTTTTAGTAACAACTACAATTTCATCACGAAACTATAAATTTCCTGTAGTTAATGCTATCAATTATCTAACTAACATTAATCCAGGCAAAATTGACCTGGCAGTTATTGAAGCCTTGAAATAAAAAAAGATAGGTCACATTAAATGTGGACCTATATAAAAAATTAATTGGACTACTAATTATTATAACACATAAAAATATGTATTTAAAGTTGATGAAAGTAAATAATAATTGAAAATATGAGGGGGAAATAGAATGTTATTAAATGTAATACAGTACATTTTGAACTTAGGACCTACAGTTATGCTGCCATTAACCATTACTATTATTGGCATGATATTTGGACAAGGATTTAAAAAAGCATTTAGATCAGGTATTACAATAGGTATTGGTTTTGTTGGTATAAATTTGGTTATTGGATTACTAACAACAAACCTTGGTGGAGCTGCACAACAAATGGTTACTAGATATGGATTACATCTGAATATAATAGATGTAGGTTGGCCAGCAGCAGCTGCAATTAGCTGGGCATCTCCTATAGCAGCAATAATGATTCCAATATCTATGTTAGTAAATTTCATAATGTTGGCTACAAAGACAACAGATGTAGTTGATATTGATATATGGAACTATTGGCACTTTACTGCAGCTGGTGCAACTGTATACGTATTAACTAATGGTAACTGGTTACTTGCTATTTTAGCTGGTATTTTATACGAAATAGCTGTTCTTAAGATTGCTGATAAAACAGCTCCCATGGTTCAAGAATTCTTTGGACTTGAGGGAGTATCCTTACCAACTGGTTCAACCGCGGCTTGTGGTCTTATAGGTATTCCTATTGTTAAATTTGTAGGAAAAATTCCAGGTATTAAAAATTTAAAAGCAGACCCAGAAACAATTCAAAAAAGATTTGGTGTTTTTGGAGAGCCTATGATGATGGGACTCATTCTTGGTATTATACTTGGAGTTCTTGCTGGCTATGGTGTAGATAAAACTCTACAAATAGGTGTTTCAATGGCTGGAGTTATGTTCTTAATGCCTCGAATGGTTAGAATACTTATGGAAGGTTTAATTCCTGTTTCAGAATCAGTTAGAGAATTCTTACAAAAGAAAAGTTTTGGTAAAGACAGAAATCTTACAATTGGATTAGATGCAGCAGTAGCAGTTGGACATCCAGCAGTTATTGCAACAGCACTTGTATTAGTTCCAATTACACTATTTTTAGCAGTAGTATTACCAGGGAATCAAGTTTTACCATTTGGAGATTTAGCTACAATTTGTTTCTATGTTGCATTTATAGTTGGTGCAGCAAAAGGTAATATAGTTCACTCAGTTATAGCGGGTACAATAGTTATGGGATTTGGATTATTAATGGCAACAAATATTGCTAGTTTTCACACTCAAATGGCAACAATGGCTCATTTTACAATGCCAGAGGGAACATCAACTATTTCAAGCTTAGACATGGGTGGTAATTTCTTAAACTGGATAGTAATTAAGATATTCCAATTATTCACAGGAAGCCTATAAAATTAAATAACTTAAATTGTTAAAGAGTGCTGAATGGTACTCTTTAACACCATGGGCTATTTACAATGAAAGGATGATGGTTATAGTGGATGTAACAAATTTAAAAGCAGAAGAACTTATTGGAATGAATTTTGAGTGTGAATGCGGAAAAAGGCATAGTGTAGAAATCAATTCGGTTAAGATAGGAATCAATATAATAGAACAACTTCCAGAGTTTCTTAAAGAGTTTAAAAATAAAAAAATATTGATTGTACAAGATGTTCACACATATGCTGTAGCTGGAAAAAGGGTAGAAGAAATATTGCAGAATGATTTTTCATTAAAAAAATATATATTTCCACAGGAACACCTGTTGCCTGATGTGTATGCTCTTGGAAGAGTTCTTATGGAAATAGAAGATGATACAGCACTTATACTTGGCATAGGTTCAGGTGTTATCAATGACATATGCAGGTATGTGGCTTACAGGGTACATGTGCCTTATGCCATAGTAGGTACTGCACCATCCATGGATGGTTATGCATCTGTAGTATCTCCTTTAATTACAGATGGATTTAAAGAGTCTCACAAAGCTATATATCCTTATGGAATATATGCAGATATTGAGATCATGAAGAATGCACCGATGTATTTACTTTGTTCAGGACTTGGCGATGTATTAGGCAAATATATTGCTCTAGCAGATTGGTCAATTGCAAATCTTTTAACAGGAGAATATTACTGTAAGACCATTGCAGATATGGTTCAAGCTGCAGTGGATAGGTGTGTTGCAGCGGCACCTAGGATTTCTGAAAGAAATGCTGAAGTTGTAAAAAATATAACAGATGCGTTAGTTCTGTCGGGAATAACTATAGGAATGGCAGGAGCTTCAAGACCTGCGTCAGGTTCTGAACATCATATTGCCCATGGTTGGGAAATAATGTTTCATACAATGAACAGTGAGAAAAAATGGGTACATGGAAACTTTGTTGGAGTAGGTACAGTGGTTATGGCCATGGTATTTGAATCATTAAAGGATATAGATATAGAGAGTGTTATGGCTAAGAGAAGTTTCAGAACTTATGATATGAATAAATGGAGAAAAAATATTGAAAGCGTATTTGGTAAAGTGGCAGGTAATGTAATTAACTATAAGAAGGATGCAATCGAATTGAATCCAGATAAGAGACAGGAAAATGCAGAAAAGATAGCAGCAAGCTGGAAGGACATTCTTTATATTGCGCATACCATAGTGCCAAGTTCTGAGAATATAAAAAAAATATTACAGGACGGGGGCTGTGTATGGCATCCTGAAGCGCTTGGAATTGATAAGAATCTATTTATTAAAACATTCATTGCAGCAAAGGACATAAGAACTAGATATGGTGTTGTGCATTTAATCGATGATCTCGGCTTAACAGAGGAAACTGCTAATTTAATTGCTGATAAATTATATAAATCCGAAAACATATAAGACAATTATATGCTTTAATTTGGAGGTGAAAATGAATAAGTTAAAAGATATTAAATGTTTTCTATTAGATATGGATGGAACTTTCTACCTTGGAAATACACTTATTGATGGTGCACTAGACTTTCTAGATATTTTAAAAAGTCAGCAAAAGAAATTTATATTCTTAACAAATAACTCTTCGAAAAACAAATCAACGTATAAGCAAAAGCTTTCAGCACTTGGCTGTCATATTGATAAAGAACAAGTTTACACATCTGGTGAAGCTACTATATGGTATATGAAGAAAAACTGTCCAGGTAACAGGATATACCTCATGGGTACAGAACCACTTATGAAAGAATTTGAAAATGCAGGATTTATATTAATTAAGGACAAAAATGACAAGCCAGATTATGTAGTTCTTGGTTTTGATACTACACTAACGTACGAAAAGATTTTAACAGCATGTGATTATATAAGGGATGGAGTACCATTTATAGCTACTCATCCGGATTTCAATTGTCCAATTGAAGATAGTAAATATATGCCGGATACTGGTTCTATGATAAGAATGTTTGAAGCATCTACAGGTGTTTCTCCTGTGGTTATAGGTAAGCCACATATATATATAGTAGAGGCTATAATGGAAAAGTATGGTCTTAAAAAGGAAGATGTGGCAATTGTAGGAGACAGACTTTACACTGACATCAAAACTGGGGTAAATGCAGGGATAACTAGTATTCTTGTATTAAGTGGTGAGACATCAGAAGAGATGTATGAAAAGTCTGACATAACTACAGATTATGTATTCTCATCAATAAAGTATATTGGTGAAGAACTGAAGAAATTCTAGAAGAGATTTATTTAATTCTGTATGCCAGAAAAAAAGTAGGAAAAATTCATTAAGTATGGCTGAAATCTCATAGACTCTGAGAAATTAAAACTATTTTAATATAATTGATTAATATTTAAATTGGGAGGTAATATTATGAGTATTATAACAATTATTGGAGCAGGCCAAATGGCATCTGCACTAACTTTTCCATTAACAGAAAATAATAATAAGGTAAGACTTGTTGGTACTCCATTAGATAGAGATATCATCAATACTGCAAAGGATACAGGTTTTCATACTACATTAAAACGCCAATTACCTAAAACAGGTATTGAATATTATCAAATTGAAGATGTAAATAAAGCAATAGATGAAGCTGAAGTTATTATTTGTGGAGTTAGCAGTTTTGGTGTTGATTGGTTTGCAGATAAAATATTGCCTATTCTACCTGAAGATATTCCTATTCTTTCAATAACAAAGGGGATGATTACTGAAGAGGATGGCAAAATGATTAATTATCCACACTACTTTTTAAGTAAACTTCCTTCTAATAAGAAACTTTCTATTAATGCAGTAGGTGGCCCATGTACTAGTTATGAACTTGCTGATAAAGATAATTCTGAAGTTGTATTTTGTGGAGATGACATAAATATACTTAGAAATCTTAAGAGTTTATTTGAAACATCATACTATCATATTAGCTTATCTACAGATATTGTAGGTGTTGAATGTGCAGTGGCCTTGAAGAACGCTTATGCCCTAGGTGTATCGTTAGCTATTGGACTAGCTATTGGAGCTGATGGTTCTGGAAAAGAACATTATAATTCTCAGGCTGCACTTTTTGGACAAAGCATAAAGGAAGCGAAACATCTTCTTGAAATAGTCGGCGGCGGTGAAGAAAATATTATATATTTTGGTGGAGACCTATATGTAACAGTCTTTGGTGGACGTACTCGTAGAATAGGAACCTTATTAGGACAAGGATTGACCTTTGAAGAAGCTATGGAACAATTAAAAGGAGTTACATTAGAATCTGTAGTTATTGCTACTCATGCTGCAAAGTACGTACGTTGTCTAGCAGAAAGAGGAATCGTTAAACTTAGTGAATTTCCGATGATAATTCATATTGATGAGATCATAAATTCCGGTGCCATAGTTGATATTCCATGGAAAGCCTTCGAATCAGAAAAAATATGATGGTGAAACATCAATAGTAGTGGATTTTAAAGGTCACGCTTCGCCTCCACCAAGCATTTCCTCGACAATGTAGTATTGTCGGGGATTTTCTGCGTTATAAGGTAAAAGAATATATTAAATTATAAAAATATTCCTATGATAGTTGAAAAGCTAAATGACTAACTTCAAAGCATTTGGATTTATTAGCAAATGGTAATCTTAGTAAAGAAGTTTCAGCTAAATATTTAAAACAAAAAGATGAAATTGGATCTATGACGAGTTCCATGAAAATAATGCAGGAATCAATAAAAAACATGATTATAAAAATAGAAGATAATTCTTCTAATAAAATAAAAGAAACTCTTAAAATTCAGGATGAAATATTCGCAAATGTATCACATGAGCTTAAAACTCCTTTGAACGTAATTTTCAGTGCCAATCAGCTAATTGAGTTTTATTTAAAAAATAGTTTGATTGAAGATAATAAAGAAAAAATTTTTAAAAACATAAATACCATCAAACAAAATTGTTACAGGTTTATAAAGCTTATTAACAACATAGTAGATATATCAAAAATGAATTCTGGATTTTTAAGAGTAAATCTATCTAATGAAAATATAGTTGATATTACTGAGAATATTGTGCAATCAATATCTGAGTATATCAATGGAAAAGATATAAGTATTATTTTTGATACAAACACAGAAGAAAAGATTATGGCCTGTGACCCTGAAAAGATTGAAAGGGTTATTCTAAACCTTATTTCAAATGCAATTAAATTTACAAATAAAGATGGAAGTATATTTGTAAATTTAATTGATAAAGGTGATACTGTTGAAATAGATGTAAAAGATACTGGTATAGGAATTGAAGAAAAATACTTAAATAATATTTTTGGAAGATTTGAACAGGTAAACAAGTCTCTTTCACGTAATGCTGAAGGAAGTGGCATTGGATTATCCTTGGTAAAATCAATTGTTGAAATGCATGACGGCAAAATAAGTGTTGAGAGTAAAGTTGGTGAAGGTAGTATATTTAAAATAGAGCTACCTGTAAAGACTATAGAAGAAACAAAAGTCATTGAGCAAAGTAAAGCTATTAATAATAAAATTGAAATGATTAACATTGAATTTTCTGATATATATTCAATATAATAATTATTAGATGAACAATTTGAAATTAACAATAATCGTGCTGAAAGAACTACCAAGACTTTTGTGATAGGACGTAAGTGGTTATTTTCTATAAGTAAGAAAGAAAAAGTGTTATCTAAGAAATTAATATGCTGGTTGGGGTGATTAGATATCACTTTGACCAGCTTTTTTGCTTTGCGAATGAGTTGTTAAGGATTACTTTTGTACATCTATGTTTTAATGAATTAATAGTTCTAGTGCTTTAAAAAATAGCTATAAATATTTAAATTACTGCAAATACTAAACGGTAAGTGTAGCTATTTGGAAAGGAGTACTATTAAATGAGTAAAAAAGTAATTATTATAGGTGCTGGAATTGGAGGGTTATCTACTGCTTTAAGGCTTTTAAATAATGGATATGAAGTAGAAGTTTATGAAAAGGATGAAACAATAGGTGGGAGAGTTAATATCATAGAAACTGAAACTTTTCGTTTTGATTTATCAGCTTCAATTTTGATGATGCCTGATTTATATAAAGAAATATTTTCATATGTTAATAAAGACTATCGGGATTATTTAGAATTTACACAATTAGATCCCATTTATAGGCTTTTTTCAGCTGATAAAACTGTTCAGGATTTCAATAACAATATTTCTTCTTTAACAATAAACTTAGAGGAAATTTCAAAAGAAGATTCCTTAGGCTACTTTAAATTTATATCCGATGTTTATGAAAAGTATTTAGTTGCCAATGAATATTTTTTACAAAGATCTCAAGATGATTCAAAAGATTTTTTTAATTTAGAAACTTTCCTAAAAGCTTTAAAAATTAATACTCTTTCTACATCTTATGATTATATTTCAAAATATATTAGAAATGAAAAACTTCGGGAATTTTTAGCCTTTCAGTCCATGTATGTTGGCATATCTCCTTTTAATGGTCCGAATATCTACACTCTTATACCTGTTGTTTCTCAGCTATATGGGTTATGGCATCTTAAAGGCGGTATGTATTCATTTATTAAAGCCTTAACAAAGGTGATATATGAATTGGGTGGAACAATAACGACAGGAGTAACTGTGGAGGAAATTCTATTTTTAAAGGGTAAAGCTATTGGTGTAAAAACATCTAAAGGTATTGAAAACGGAGATATAGTTGTATGCAATGCCGATTTCCCTTATGCTATGAAAAATTTGGTGAAAGATGAGTATTACAAAGATAAGTATACTGATAAAAAGATAGCTGAAATGAAATATACCTGTTCTACTTTCATTATTTATTTAGGTCTTAGGAAAAAATACCCCGAGTTAGCAGTTCATAATATATATTTAGGTGAAAACTTTAAAGAGAACATAGAATCAGCCTTTACAGGTAACTTACCTAAGAATCCATCTTTCTATATTTATTGCCCTAGTAGAATAGATAGGAGTATGGTAAAAAATGATGGCGATTGTTTAAATATTATGCTTCGAGTACCTAATATCTTTTTTAAAGAAATAATTTGGGATAAAAATACGATTAATTTATTAACCAATACAATTCTGAAAGAATTGAAAAACATCAAGGGACTAGAGGATATAGAAGAAAATATTGAATATATAAATTACCTTACCCCACTAGACATGGAATGCAAATTTAATGCTTATGGTGGTACAGCTTTTGGCCTTAGTCCTACCCTAACGCAAACAAACTATTTTAGACCACATTTCAAATCAAGTAAAGCTGAAAATTTATTTTTCGTGGGCAGTTCAGTGCATCCTGGTCCTGGAATATCATTAGTCTTAAATTCAAGTAAATTAGTAATTGAAGAAATTTTAAATACTACAAGCGACTTTTCTTAATTACCTATAATCACAAAAAAACGAAGGCAATTTTAATTAATACTTTCGCTTTTTGCCTATTATCTTGGTTCTGGTACTACTATAGCTTCTAAAGCTGGAGATTTTCCAACTAGGCCAACTGCATGGATATGGAAAAAATTATTGCTTTTGGTGTGAAAAATGATAACATTTGCACATCTGTTCTCTAATTATTTTGGAGGAAGCAGCAAAATTGCTGAAGAATTTTAAGTGAATATTGAAGTGTGTTTTATCCACAGGATAAGGATTTCTAAGTGCTAAAGCACTAAGAACTCTCTTTATGTTCCCACAGACTTAGGTTTGGGGGATATTTTATTTAGGGGGTCTAACTTTTACTCAGAATTAAAGATATTTGCGTAAAGGTTTAGGGTTTTGCATAATTGTCTATTCAAATTGGATGAAATGCCCCCTAGTATCAACCATTATAAGAAATATATAACTATATTTAAGTCATTGATAGTATTATTCATTTAGTTGAACATGAATATATTTTTTGTTTAAGCTTTTCTGCTGTAGAAAGTGAGGCAGTATAAATC
>JAKBFR010000069.1 GCA_021837545.1 Bacillota bacterium
TCTAAATTTTCGAATGCCTCATTCTCATCCAGAGTTTTATTTTTTTGTAAATCATCCTTCTCTTCTAAATCTTTATTTTCTTCTAAAACTTCATCTTCATAAGTTTCTTCATTATTACTTTTAGATACTTTTTTTTCTTGTTTCTTCTTTTCTCTATGGTTCTCAACTCTTTTTCTATTTTGCTCACGAACTCTTTCCATTCCTTCTATGTTTTGATGCTTGTCCCAGTTTACAATTCTGATTATTTTATCAGAAGCTATTTCAATCATCCCAAGACGAGATAAAGTTTTGAGTGCTAGCTTTATAGCTGCTAAAGGCCTAGAAAATATTACAGCAAGCATTTTATCAGTATATGGCATATCCTCTGATAAGAATATCTCACCATCTGCATTAGTCTTGGCAGCTTGTATAAGTAATCTTATCCATAAATAGTGAACTGTATCCCTCTCTGGCATTGCATCTATTAACTTCATTTTTTCATCATCAGGCATACCAGTAGCTAATTTAAACCATTTAATATCTGACACTATTTTCACGCTCCCATAAATAAAATTTTCTAAACCTTTCAAGGCCATTCCATGATGGAGTTAATCCAATTGAATTACAAATATATATATAACATTTGAAGACTTTAAAATTCACTCTTCCTCCTCATTTACAATTTCATATTATTTTATTAAAATTCCTTTATGCTCCTTCACTCTTTTTCCATTTTCAAAGTCATAATAAATACACTCTTCAACCTGTTTAACTGGAAAATTTTCTCCTAGCATTTGAGTGCATACTTTTGTATCTCTTGGCACATTTCTTAATATTTCAATTAAATCATTAGCTGTTAACCCCTCAAATTTTCTAATCAATCTAAATCCCTTCTTTCTAAAATCGTTAACTATATGCCTGGAAATTAATTTATTCTACTTTTTTGGATAGATACTTACATAACTATTCCTACCTATCAAAAGTCAAATCTTTAATATCTTCTAAATTAGATAAATCCTTTCCATTGTTTTCTTCTAAAAATTTAATTAATTCTGTTCTAGTTATCTTTAAACTTCCAAGCTTCAACCCTCGTATTACATTATTCTTTAATAGATCATATACTGAATTTCTATTAACTTTTAATAACTCTGCAGCTTCAGTTACAGTATATAAAACTGGCTCCATCCTAATCCCCCTATTCTTATTACCATGATTCTCCCCTTATAAAGTGAAACTTTTCATCTGGAGTTTTTACTCCTATGAATTTATTTTTCATTATCCCAAGTGCTTCGCTTAATTTACAAATCACATCTAAGTTTTGATTTTCCTATTTCTCCTTTTCTAGTTATGTTAAGCATTTCTACCATTTTTCATTTTATTGACTTCATCAATAATAAATATTTCCTCTATAGTTTTTCCAAAGAAACTTGAAACCAATTTAGCCTCTGTTACACTAAAGTCAGATCTACCGTTTATTTTAAAATTTAATGCACTTGCAGTTATTTTAAGTATTTGCGCTAATTCTTGCTGAGTAATTCTTTTTTCTACCATAAGGCCTTTTAGTTTACTATACATTTCTCATTCCCCTTTTTAATTATTTAAATCTTAATCAGAGATCTCTTTGAATTAACATTGTGATAATTAATATTTTATAATTGCCATATCGTTAATTTAATTTCATTATAAATTAACATTTAGCTAATTTCAATATGTTTAATCCAAATTTATAAAATATATTTTTCTTTTAGTTAATTTAGTGTTTATTAATTAGCAAATAGTTTATAATAGTAGTTAGCAAATTGTTTATAAAGTATAGGGTGGTGATAATATGAGTAAATTTCCTATTAGGCTTAAAGAGCTTCGTGAAGAAAAAGGATTATTAAGCAAAGATTTTGCTAAAATCATGAGCGTTGAACCTGCAACAATAACTAATTGGGAAAAGGGAAATAGATTTCCTAAAGATGATGTACTAATTAAAATTGCTGATTATTTTGATTGTAGTATAGATTATCTTTTAGGTAGAACAGATGATAAACTTGCAAAAATATACTCTGGAACGTTACATAATCAAACTATAGAAATAGAAATTGATAAAGGATATCCTCATGAATTAACTGCTGAAGATGTTCAAAATATTATTAGACAGTTAGATGCCGTAGGTTTAGATGTGAAAAAGCTAATTGAAAACTCTAAAAATAAATAAAGTAACCGCAAAAAAACTGTGGAATTTCATCTATGGTTTTTTTATTTGTCTTTTATACTATTTTTGACTTTAATTTATTACATATTTGTATTTTCCCTTAAAAATATTAAATATTTATTCTAAAATATTGAAATTAAAACCTAATAATGTTATAATTTTCCTCAGAACAGAAGTTCGTTTTGTGTTAGGGGGAAATTTTAATGCCATGGAAATATATTTTAAGTGTCAGACTAGATGATAACGTTATCTATAAAAGGGATATAGATAACGAAGAAGTTTTTATAGAGGAAAGAGTTGAAGAACTATATAGTATAAATAATACAAATTACGAAACACTAGCTAACGTGGAGGTGTTAAAACATGGAAGGAAGCGTTAGAAAGAAAGGTAGCAAATGGTATTATAGTTTTGAAGTAGGAAGGGAGAATGGAAAAAGAAGAAAAATTGAACGTGCAGGAGGTTCTACAAAAAAAGAAGCATTAGAATCTCTAAGAAAGGCAATTATTGAATTTGAAAATGCAGGTACTTTCATAGATGAGAGTGCTACAAGTGTTAGTGACTACTTTGACTATTGGTTTAATGAATACGTTTTACTTAATTGCAAACCTAATACTCAAAAAAGTTACAAACAATTAATTTTAAATCATATTAAACCTCAAATCGGCATATATAAATTGAAAAAAATCACTCCTGCTAAATTGCAAGAATTAATTAATATCAAATATAGAGATGGATTTAGCAAAAACTATCTAAAGAATTTCTATGGAGTTTTAAGTGGTGCTTTTAGAAATGCCGTATATCCATATCAACTAATAAAAGAGAATCCAATGACATATGTAACATTACCTAAGTACAATCAAAAATTAATAAATAATCTTGAAGACTTGAAAATAATAACCCTGGAACAATATAATATCATGTTAAAGAGATTTCCATATGGTAGCAATATGCATATCCCTCTTCAAATAGGGTTTCATACTGGAATGAGAGTTGGAGAAGTTATGTCATTAACTTGGGATTGTATAGATCTTGAAGCTCATACTATTAAAATTGAAAAAATATTGTATAGAAATGAGTTTAAGCAATGGATTTTTGGTACTCCTAAAACACAAAGTAGTTATAGAACTATAAAGATTGGAGATACATTAACTTCTCTACTAAGAAGATTTCACACTGATCAGAAAGCAAACAGACTACGTTATGGAGAATATTATATTAAGCATGATTATGACTTTGTTTTGTTAAAAGAAAATGGTGAGCTCCTAACTATAGATAGTATTAAATATTTAAGTAGAATTGTAAATTATGAATTAAATATCCCTTTCAAATTTCACTCTTTAAGACACACACATGCAACTATGTTACTAGAAGCTGGTGCAAATATAAAAGATATTCAAGAAAGACTTGGTCATAGCAAATCTTCAATTACCATGGATGTTTATTCTCATGTCACTAAAAAGATGTCCAATGACAGTGTTAATCTTTTCGAAACCATAATAAGCACAAAACTTCCGACCACATAAATCCACTGTCGGAAGAATGTCGGAAGTCGGAAGATTTTGAGCTTATTTCATCTTAAAGAATGGCTTTATTTCTTAATTAGTTTTACTATAGTTTCAACGTGAGGTGTATTTGGGAACATGTCTTTCACCTTAGTTTGAATAACTTTATATCCTCTTTCTGTTAGTACCTTAAGGTCAGTGACTAATGTTTTAGGATTACAAGAAACATATATTATTTCTGGTGCCTTGAATTTAATTACATAGTCTAGAGCCTTAGGGTGTACTCCACTTCTTGGTGGATCTAAAATTATTATGTCTGGTTTGTCTTTTACATTTTTTATAATTACTGCTACATCTCCAGCTAAGAATTCGCAGTTATTTAATTCATTTAATTTAGCATTTTCTTTTGCTGCATCAACGGCTTCTTCTATTAGCTCAATTCCAACAACCTTTTTTGCATTTGGGGCTACTATTTGACCAATTGTTCCTGTACCACAGTAAAGGTCAAATATAACCTTATTTTCACTATCGCCCATAAATTCTCTAACTATTGAATAAAGGCTTTCTGCACCTTTTGTATTAGTTTGGAAAAATGAGAATGGCGATATATTAAATTGTAATCCTAGAACAGTTTCTCTAATATAGTCTTTACCATATAATAAATTAACTTTCTCAGGTATTACTGCATCAGATAATGAATCATTTTCTGTATGTAATATTGATACAAGATTTCCTTTATAGCTTTGACTTCTTAATAATTTAACATATTCCGTTAAATCAAAGTCAATTTGAGTTGTTGTTACTAAATTTACTAATATCTCTCCAGTATTTTCAGCTTTTCTTATTACTAAATGTCTTAAATACCCTTCAGCCTTCATTATTCTATAATATGGCAAATCTTGCTTACCAAAATAATCTGCAGTTAGTTTAAGAATATTTCTATAATCCTCATCAACAATATGGCAATTATCTACTGTTACTATTCCGAAAGATTTTCCTCTAATGTGCATTCCAATTGATAGAGGTGCACCCTTTGATTCATCCCCAAAAGTAAATTCCATTTTATTTCTATATTCCCATTGACTTGGACTTCCTTGAATTCCCAAGTATTCCCCTGTTGTAACATCTGCCTCTTTAAACAAATCTTTGACTTCTTCACTTAGAAATTCTAATTGCATGTCATAAGGTATACTTTGTGATGAACAACCTCCACAAATTCCAAAATGGGGACATGGCGCCTCAATTTCATAATCTGCTTTTTCATCTACAGATAATAACTTAACTTCTGCATATTCTTCTCTTTTCTTTTTTACTCTCCCTGTTATTGTCTGACCTGGAAATGCATTTTTAACATATATTACTTTATCTTCTGCATATCCTATTCCAGTTGATGGGAATTGTGACTTTTCTATTTTAACTTTTAAATCGCTACCTCTTCTCATTAATTACTCCTGTTGTATTCATATTTTTCTTATAGTTATCTGATATCTATTAATTTATATTTAATATTTTTCTTGCAATAGTATTTTTCATTTTTGTTTTTCCCATTATTGGTGCATAAATACAATTTAAAATAAAGTATATAATTCCTCCTGCTATAACTAATGACCCTGTTTCTCTTATAAACATATAACCGAATAATTTTAATACAAAATCACACAATAAAAGTAAAACTGATGAACTTGCAACTATTAATAATTGATCAAGAACATTAGCTAATATAACTTGTATAGATGAATTTTTATTAATATCCTCATCATTATTGTCGCCATTTATTAATCCTTCAATTTCAATATTTGTATTTTCTGCATTTAGCTCTTGGCTTTCACTATTGGCATCTGGTTCGGTAGTTTCTATATTTGAAGTTTGAACCTCAGTTTCTTCTACCTCATTCTCTATTTCGTTTTCTTTGATATTGTCTTTTTCCAACAAAGTTTCCCCCTTATAATCTACTTCATACTCATTTCTGCATCTGCAAATTTATATTTCTTCGTAGATAGTTTATATATAATACACTCTTTGGTGGCTATAATTTCTTCTTTCAAGCCATCTATTGTGTTATTTATCTCTATTTCTTTATCTCCATTTTTTAATTTATCAATTATTTCTTTATTTATGTCAGAATAATCTCTATTTTGTTGATCTGTGAATGCTTCTATGTATTTGTTAAAAGATGTTTTTCCTAAATCAAAATTATTATTTTTTATAGCACTTTCACCATCAAAATTTAAACTTAATTTTAAACTTATATCTCCAGTCTCTAAATCATCTCCATATGTCTTCATTCCAAAATACATACTTTCTATCTTATTTGCCTCAGGCTTCTCATTATCATAATACATGGAATTGTCATTGACAGATTGTTCTTGTTCTTGTTTTATTTTTTCATCTTTTGTATATTTTACCCCAATTTCCTTGGTTATATCCTCCATTTTAGATAATTTTTCTTTAAATAGTTTTTGTGTTTCTTCTAAAGTATAGTTTTTTGCCCATTTTCCTTCTAAATTTTTATCATCTACGTTTGCATTATCTTGTGTTGCTGTTTCAGTTTTCTTTTCTACATTTCCTACTGAATTTTTACAGCCTATTAATGAAACTGCAACTATTAAGCTCATTAAAATACTTATAATTTTCTTAGACAAAAAAATTCTCCTCCTTGTACAGATATTATTTCTATTTATATTGATGATAAATTGTTTAATAATATCTTATTTATGTATAAAACTAGTTATAAATATCTACATAATAATTAATTAAAATCTTATAGTTAGGCATATGAAATAAAATAACGAGTCCAAAATGCCATGATTATTTTTCATCAGACAAGGAAGTAAATTGGTCTCATAGCAAGCCTATTAGGGCAATTTGCTGATGCAGCATGGTGGAAAATAGGCTTTTGGCAGATGGACTTGTTATTTTTTTGATTATGCCTTAATTAATACATAACAAATCAATATTACAATATTATCACTTTTGTATTACAATTATGTGTCAATATTATACTTTTGTATTTATTTAAATATTTTATAATCTGAGTAATCATTTAAAATTTATTTTTGAATATGACTAACTCTATGTACGACATGTATGTCTATTATATATTTTTTTATGGTTCCATGCAATTAATCATATGAAATATAAACATCAAACTATTCTAAGCTCTCGGAAACGTTTTATGTTTAATATCATATTTCAAGAAATATTTGTGAATAATAAGTTCAAAGGTTTCAATACAATATCCAAAGAAAGGATTGGGATAGAAATTATCGTTATCTACTTTCTCACAATCTGGTATTATGAAAGTAATATCAGAATTTTTAGCTAAAGTACTTTGTGAATTGCCTGTGAATGATATTATTTTTAAATTTCTTTCTTTAGCTAGCATGCATGTTTTTACGCAATGATTGCCTTCACCAGACTTAGATATAAGCATAACTGAATATATAGTTTCTACATGGTTATCGAAGAGAATATCAAAATCTATAAATGTTGAAAGTACACTTTTTTTCCCAAGAACTAATAACTTCATATAAATGTACTTTGAAACAAGTTCTGAAAAACCTTCTGCTGAAACTAATATATTTCCTTTATCAATACGATCTATAAAATCATTAATAGCTTCATCATAATTAGTACTGAATATCTGCTTGTTTTCTATAGCATTAATAAACTCATTATTATCTTCTGTAGATACCTTGATTTTTAATGAGTATACCAATTCAACAAATCCATTATATCCTAGTTTTTTTGATAATCTAATTATAGTTGATGGGGATGTATATGTCTTTTTAGCTATTCCTCTTATTCCTTCATCCATACAACTATCAATATTATTTAATATATATGTAATTATGCTTTCTTCAAGAGAAGTAAACTTTATATCTCCAAACAGTTTTGTTACGTCAAGCATTTTTATATCACCTCTTATTTTTTTGAATGTGCTTATACTTCTATGATAACATGTTCCTTTCAATGACAACAGGTTTCTAAAACCCTCAAAAGTATATAATTTATAAATTATATATAGTAATATGCAATTAACGGGACGATAATTTTTTAAATATCTCGTAGATAGAAGTATTAAAAATAGGTTGATCTATAAATTTGTGAAAGAAAGAAGGAATAAATATGAATTTAATTATTGTTGAAAATTACGATGAAATAAGCAAGTTAGCAGCTATAAATATAAAAGATGTTATTAGCAAGAAGCCCAATGCAGTTTTGGGATTAGCTACTGGGAGCACTCCAATGGGAACTTATAAGGAACTTATCAAAATGAATAAAGAAAATGAACTCGATTTTTCTAATGTTACAACTGTAAATTTAGATGAATATATAGGATTAAGTGAAAATGATACTCAAAGCTATAGATATTTTATGAATGAAAATTTATTTAATCATATTAACATAAAAAAAGAAAATACCTTTGTGCCAAATGGATTAGCTAAGGATATTGATGAAGAAACAAAAAACTATGACAAAAGAATAGATGAATTAGGTGGCATAGATATACAATTTTTAGGAATAGGTGCTAATGGTCATATTGCCTTTAATGAGCCAAGTGATATTTTAATATCTGGTACTCATTTAACTGAATTAGCGCAAAGCACAATTGATGCAAATTCGAGATTCTTTAATTCGATTGATGAAGTTCCTAAAACTGCCATATCAATGGGACTAGGTCAAATAATGAAATCAAAAAAGATAATATTGCTAGCACACGGTGCAGAAAAGGCAAACGCTGTAAAAGAAGCTTTATCCGGAAAAATAACTACTAAAAATCCTGCTACAATGTTACAAATGCATAAAGATGTAACTATCATAATAGATAATACAATAGCATCTTTAATAAAATAATTTATGTACATTTCAAAATATAATTTTTTTATATTTTGGTATTCTATATCTCAAAGTATATTATTTTAAAATTGCCAACTAATTATATAAAAAACAGTAGATAATTTTGCTTTCACACAATATTATCTACTGTTCCGAATTAAATTTAGTAATATATAAATATCTACTTAATACTTACAGTTCTAAACTCAATTTTATCACTTCTATGATGAGCATTTGAGTATTCAAAAGGTTGCCCATTATCTAAAAATCCTACTTGTTCAACTTCTAATATAGGAAAATTACTATCTATTTTTAACCATTCTTGTTCTAGCTCATTAGGTAGAATTGCTCGGATATTTCTATGTGCACTCTTTATCTTTAATTTAAGATTTTTTTCAATATAACCATATACTGAATTCAATAAAACATCATTTTTTATTCCTGGTATAAGACCTATAGGCATACATGTATATTCAATTACATATGGTTCATCATCTGCATATCTAGTTCTTATTATGTCATAAACAAAATCATCAGTTGTAATCTTCAACTTAGTTGCAATTTCTTCAGTTGGATGTACCACTTCAAATTTTACAACTTTAGAATATATTTTCTTACCCTTCTGTGTCTCTGTAAATCCAGCAAATTGTTTAGCTAAACTTAATTCTTGAACAGCACCATTATCAACTGATTTCACAAAGGTTCCAGAGCCTCTTCTCTTTATTATTAATCCTTGTATAACTAGCTCGTCAACAGCCTTTTTTATGGTAATCCTACTAACCCCATAATATTCACACATTTCCTTTTCTAAAGGTAATTGTTCATTTGGATTATATTTACCGCTTAATATTCCATTTCTGATATCTTCAGCAATTTCTTCGTATTTCGCCATTATATGTATGTTCACTCCTTAAAATATAACCTATTTATATTTTAATTATATCATTCTTATACTTTATTATATACTTAAATTTGTAAAGTTACTAAATTATCCATTATTAATAAACTTCTCTGTATTAATTTTTTAAACAAACTCTATATTTAAATTTATCCCCTCTTGCTATAGTTATTGTATATTCAATAATTTTCATATGTTCATATGTTATTCTTTCAAATTTTAAGCCTGCTTGACCTTGAGGTATTCCTAAATATATGCTTTCTAATTTATTTATTAGAACACTTTCTATTATTTCCTCTGCAGATGTTATCTTTGCACTAAATGATTTTTTCAGTATTTCATATAATGATTTTTTTTCCATCATTTCTTTAGTCATTCCTATAAATCTTTCATAAGGTAAATATGTTATTTCATATATCATTGGTACATCATCCGCAATTCTTATTCTTGATATTTTAAATACAAGTTCACTTGTTTCTATTTGCATTTTTTTTGCTATTTTACTATTAGCTTCTGTAATTTCAAAATTCAATAATTTTGAAGTTGGATTTTTGCCATGCTTTTTCATATCTTCAGTAAATGAAGAAACTTTTATTAAATCTTGCTCCACTACTCTTGAGGCTATAAAATTCCCTTTTCCTTGTACTTTATATATATATTTACTGTTCTTTAACCCATCTAAGGCCTGTCGTACAGTTGTCCTACTTACACCATATTTTATGCAAATTTCTCTTTCTGAATCTAATTTATCATTTTCCTTCATGTGATTTTCTATTTTATTTATAATAATGTCCATCAATTGTACATATAGAGGGGTAATAGAATTTTTGTTAATTGTATTCATAAGCGCACCTCTTTTTAATTTTAGCAATTCAAATCTATATATGATTTCTTTTTTTATCCAATAATAAAACAAGTTAAATTAATGCAATAATTAAATTTATTTTTTGTTATACAATACTCACACTCACTATTGGTAATTACCATTGTTTATATGATAATTTATTGCCTTAAATATGTCAATATTCTACTTGAAAATCTCTTCACAAATGCATTATAATAGTAGTATGACTAAACTGGTAATATCCACTTTATAAAAAGAAAGGAAGTGAATTTTAGTGAGGGCTAGTCCTTATTATCACTCCCTCATTAAAGATAAAAATGTTAATAAAAAATTGTAATATTATTTATTTGAACAAGGTTGAAAATGGTTCAATACTCATTGAGAATGGAAAAATAAAAGAAATTAATCCTATCACATATTGTGATGAAAATATATTAGATGCAAATGGTCTATATGTTTCACCCGGTTTTATTGATGTTCATATTCACGGTGCTGGTGGCTTTGATACAATGGATGGCACTAGTGAAGCAATCAATGCTATTGCTAAAACAATAGTTAAACATGGAACAACTTCATTTACACCTACAACAATGACTGTTTCAATTGAAGCTATACAAAAATCTATGAAAGTAATAAAAGACTTAAAAGAAGAAGGAACTGAAGGTGCCCATGTTTTAGGTGCTCATTTAGAAGGTCCCTTTGTAAGCCTTGAAGCAATTGGGGCGCAAAATCCAAATTATCTTTTATCCCCTTCAATTTCTGCTTATAATGAAATGGTAAAAGATTGTGAAGATGCTGTTGTTTCAATAACATTGGCTCCTGAAGTTGATGGAGCTAAAGAACTTATTAAATATCTATCTGAGAAAGGCATTGTTTGTTCACTAGGTCATACTATAGCAACTTATGAACAAGCAATGGAAGCTATTGAATGCGGTGCTTGCCACTCGACTCATCTTTATAATGCAATGACTCCTTTAAGTCATAGAGCTCCTGGAGTTGTTGGTGCTATATTTGATAGTGATATAACAACTGAAACTATTTCTGATGGAATTCATATTTCATATCCATCATTGAGAATTGCTTATAAACAAAAGAGTACAGATAAAGTTTTATTAGTAACTGATGCTATGATGGCTTGTTGCATGCCTGATGGGGATTATTCATTGGGTGGACAAAGTGTTACAGTAACTAATGGTGCAGCTCGTCTTAAAAATGGTGCTTTAGCTGGTTCTATTCTAACTCTTGATAAAGCTGTTAAAAATGTATATAAGAATTGTAACTTACCTTTAAATGAAGTTGTAAAAATGGCTTCATACAACGGTGCTAAACATTGCAAAGTTGATGATCATAAAGGGCAAATTAAAGAAGGCTATGATGCAGATTTAATTTTATTTGATGATGATATTAATATTCAAAAAGTATTTATTTTAGGCAAGGAAGTTTACACAAAGTAATCTAAACTTATTTAAATTTTTACTTTAGTTTTCTAATTTTCACCTTTTATGTTTTATAAAATAATATTAAAATAATATTAAAATATACAAAAAATAGAGGATAATATTTATTAGAAAAATAAAATATTATCCTCTATCTTCATTTTTTATAACATATTTACACATAAATCTATAATCTTTATTTAGGTATCTATAGATACCCACCTTCTAAATTATACTTATACTATGAAAATATACCCAACCAGAAATAAGGAGCATGTTTTGGGTAAGTAGACTAGGGAATCACTTCCCTAGCCCCTCTCAGAACCGTACGTGCGAATTTCCCGCATACGGCTCCCCATATTATATTTCACAGAATATATGCAATTTCTTCTTTTAATTCGAA
>JAKBFR010000295.1 GCA_021837545.1 Bacillota bacterium
AGAACGTTCCTTTGAAACCTTCTTATATTCTGGGGTTTTAACCTGTGGTTTTTCTTTAACTTGAATTTTTACTTCTTCTTTAACTTCCTTCTTTGTTTCATCCTTCTTTTCAGTTTTCACTTCTACAGTTGGCTTTTCTACTGTCTTAACAGTTTCTTCTACGGATGGTTTTACTACATCTTCTTTATTAGTGTTATTTATATCTTTATTTTCCTCATTAATTTTTATGGCTTGTACAGATTTGCCATCTATTTTCACCACATTTGTTGTCTTATACAATGCTCCACCTACAATAGATAAACATACAAAAGTTAATAAAAGCTTCTTCATTTTTGGCATTTTACCCCTCCTAATACTTCTCTGTGGTAAATAACAATTATTCATCCTAATGTCTTATTTCTTTATAAACTTATATATGATTATATCAGATTTTTCCCTAAAACATAAAAATATATTTTTTAACATTTAAATCCAATACACGCATAAATTCGCTTTTATTATGTTTTATATATTAAATTCCAAGCACCTCATAGTATTTTAATAATGTAAAAAGCCTAATATAATAATAATTGGTTTTTAAAAAAGAGGAGGGTTTTTCATGGCACGGAATAAGGATATATACGATACTGATGAGCGTGGCAGAATCGAAACTGCTAATAGAATAGAAGAGCTTGAAAATATAGTAGAAAGCCACACTAGAACAGAAAGGCATCTTGAACAACATTCTGATATTTCTTCACCAGAAAATGTTCGCGCGGCAAAAGAAAAACAAGCTGAGAGAGAAGATCATATTGAAATATTAGAAGATAAAATTGTAAACAACGGACGAACAGACAATAATGAGACTGAAGGTCTAGAAAAAAACTATACTTTCGCTAAAGGGTACATGGAACATAACAAAGAACATATGGATCCAGAAGCTCTAGAAAACCTAAAAGAAAAACAGCAAAACCGAAGAGATAAAATGGACGGATTAACTTAAATCATTACTTGCGAGGTTGCAATATTATAATTCCCTCTAACATAGAAAACAGGCAAAGTCCTAAGGATTTTGCCTGTTATATTTTCTTTGTAATATTTTATTCTTTTTCCCCTCTTGTTTAACTTCAACTGTAGCAGCAACCTCTAGTTCTGTTTTAAAAGGATGTTTAGAAATTATTTGCGTATTTTTAATCTTCAAGTACTCTTGATTAACAACAAATCTATCTCCATTTTCTCGTTCTACAAGAAAGGTACGAGGATAATATACATCTCTCTTCTCATCCTTCTCAATGCCCAGGTGTATCCTACGCTCATAGTGAGTATCATATAGTAAAAATTCGCAGGATATCTTAGAGTGACCTGTAATATTACTAAACCTTATAATTTCACACTGTCGCAGTAATTGATAAATGTATGAAAAGCAAAGGATTTTGTCCTTATCTCTAGAAAATTTTCTTTCATCTATACTTCTTAGTTTTTTTATGGTTATCTCCCCATTAAAAATACCCATATATCCATTCTCGCCACTATAAAATTTTTTTAACTTATAGGGCACTATATGTTGAAACCCCATTAAATGGCATAAGTTAACATCTAAAAATTCCAACCTAATTACTTCCTTATTTTCTAGTTCAAACACATATATGTTAGGGCAAATATATATATCATAAAACTCCTGTAGAAGCTTTAAAGAAATTTCAGAGATTTTGGGTAACCTAGTTAAATTTAATAACTCATCTGTAGTTAGCATAGGCCCTCCATAAAAAATGTCATATTTAATCATAAGAATTTTATAATTTCTCATGATAGTATTAAAGTCTTAACTAATAAAAGTTAAGACTTATAAAAACATATATTATAATAACGTGAACAGCATATTAGTATTTTATGCCCTAATCGGCTAAGCTCCTAGCATATTTATTGTCTCCTAGGCGAGAGTGCGGGGCTGTTCGCTTATTCCCTCACAAGACCTTAATATTTTTAAGATCTATATATAAATTATACTCCTAATAAACAAAGAATACAACAAAATTCTAAATATAACTCAGAGCTAATTATTCTATATATGGAAACTATTTATATCCTTTGATATTACTTTATCCAGTTCTTCATCTATAAGGTTAAGCACATATTCTCTATCTTTTTCATTATTTTCAAAATCTAATCCATCCACATTTATCTTTAAAATTGGGGATATACTATATTGTTCAAAATAAGTTCTATAATTAGAATTTAGCTTTTCCCAATACTCACGTTCCACAACTTTCTCATAATCTCTACCTCTTTTATTTATCTTAGCCATAGCTGCCTCTACAGAAGTTTCTAAATATACAAGTAATTTTGGTGCTTTGCAGTGCTCAATCATATTTTCAAATAACTCAGCATATAAATCAAACTCTTCCTTGCACATTTCCCCTGCATCATGTAACATTTTTGCAAAAATTACATCTCCATAAATACTTCTGTCCATCACTGCATTTTTTTCCCTAGAAGCTTCCTTTATATGTTTAAACCTTTTGTTAAGAAAAAATATTTGC
>JAKBFR010000070.1 GCA_021837545.1 Bacillota bacterium
TATCTCTTCTTATATTCTGAATATTTAATGATAAAAGTTCTTCTCTACTATAGCCATAAGCTTTTACTGATGCTTCATTTGCATCTATAATTTCACCACTACTATAATCTATAAATAAAATAATATCCTTTGCGGCTTTGAAAAGAAGTTTATATTGCTTTAAATCTTCTTTTTTTCTTTTTAATTGATCTCTCTCCCGCCTTAATTCTTCTTCCATTTTCATAATTTTTGTAATATTACGAAAGACCATTACAGCACCTAAAATCGACTCTTCCGAATCCTTTATAGGCGCACAGCTTGCTGATAAATAAATTTTAGTTCCATCTTTTGAAATAAGGGTAGAATTATTTTTCAATCCTACTGAAGTTTCTGCTTTTAATGCCAATTCCACTGGGTTTTCCATTTTCTCTTTATTTTCAATATTGACCAATTGAATGATTTCATTAAAATGCTTTCCTATTGCATTTTCAGCTTTCCATCCAGTAATAAACTCAGCAGAATTATTCACAAAATCAATAATCCCATTAATATCTGTGGAGATAACACCATCACCCATACACTCTAAAATTGCTGCCATTCTATCTTTTTCCAAGTAATACTCATGTTTATGTTTTATATCCATAACTCTCCTTTTTTGACCTAATATAATCATGGCTTTACATAATAAGACGGTTCTAAAGTGAAATATTAAACCATTTAACTCATAGTTCAAAATCTAGTATTTTTATATTATAAAAGCATTTAGAAAAGTTTCTAAATCTTTAAGCACTTGTTTTCTAAATTCAAATTCATATTTGATTTTTCTCCATTTCTGAACAATAATTCTAAAATATCCTACCATTAAATCGGTTAATAATTCACTATCTACCAGCGGACTTATATCTCCTGCTTTCTGAGCATTTTCAATAAGGACTTTTAAATACTTTACCTTCTTATCTATTATTTCATCTGCCTTCTTGGCTAGTTCTTCCTTTTGTAATAGCATATCTGAAATATTTATAAGACCGGTGCTTTCTGGATAATTTTCATAGTTTTCACTATAAATTGAAGCTAAAAGTTTTATAGATTCAATTGGAGATAACTTTTTTGCTTCTACAGTTTCAATGATACTCGTATCAAGTTCTGAATGGTAATTTAAAACAGCCAAAATAATTTCATTCATATTTTTAAAATGACCAAATAAGGTTCCTTCTGAAATTTTTTCACGTTTAGCAATTTCTTTACTCGTTAATCCTTGAATACCAAGTTCACTTATAATCTCAATAGTTGTTATAACAATACTATCCTTGCGATATATAGATGTTTGTCCCATAATTCACCTTCTATGAAATTTATTAAAATATTTTAGTATTTTAACATCGTTGCAATTTCCCGAGTTAACACTTGTCTTTTCTATTATATATGTGTGTCATATTTTGTCAAGTTTTTTACAATTATTAATATTATTTTCAATTTTATGTCTTATATTGTATTTTTATCATGCATTTATATGTAAATTGTGATTAATTCTAATACATTTTATTTAAAAAAATTAACAAATAAGGATATTCCGAGAAAAAAGATTAGATTTAAATAGAAACAAAAATAAAACACCAAATTTAATATTCAGAAGTTATTATTTTTACAAAAAACTTCTATTACTAAATTTGGTGAATAATTTAAATTTAAATATTTACAAGTAAAGTTAATAATAAATTGTTCTTTTTTAGCGCAACCAACAATGTAGGTATTGCCGCCAATATTTCCACAAAATTGCTCTGCAATGAAAATTTATTATCTGCAACAAAAAGTTCTACTGCTATTAATGCTGCTAAAATTGATATTGGTATATATGTTAAAAATTCTTCTACTTTTCTATTTAATTTTATTTTTGATAATATTGTTATAGGCAATACCCTTGGAATTAAAGTTACAATACACCCTCCTATAATAACACCGGCACTAGTAGATACTATTTGTCTACAAGCAATAAATTGTGCCGAACCAGCATAAATAAAAATACTCATCCCTACTGCTTCAAAAAAAAGTGAGAAGTATTGGTTGTATTCTCAATTTCTAAAGAATTATTTGATGTTTTCCCCATGTCCATAGAACTGCCCCCTATTGCCGATTTAAATACATATAATTTATAACTCCTTTACTAAAACATATCTTCTTAATCCACCATATTTAAATTTGTCTTTTTTTACCTCATAGCCAAGAGTTTTAAATGTATTTAAGCTATATTTATTATACGGAGATGCTGTTGCACATATAATTGGTGTATTATTTTCTTTTCCAATTCTCTCTAAATGTTCACAAATGATTTTTTGAAGTTTATTTCCTCTAAAATTATTTTTTACTACTGTAGATTCAATTTGTCCAACTTTTAAAAGTTCCTCACCTTCAAGTTCAATATCATAACCATAATTACTTTTATCATATCCAAACTTTCCATATACACCCATGGCTATCAATTTATCATCTTTTATAGAAACACAACCTAGTACTTCGCCTTTATTAGTAGAAATAAATTCCAAGAAATCTTCTCTTGATGAAACTGAATATAGCTCTTTATTATCTAATCCATTATAAACATCATTTTCTAATTCCATTATTTTATCAATGTAACTTTCATCTAAAATTTTGAATTCGGCTTCTATAACCACATTATCTTTTCGTTTTAATTGTATTAAATCTTTCATTATCATTCTCCGTTCTAAATTATTACATTCCTTATTTTATCACATCTATTTTTATTTAAATATAAGTAAAAAGCATCAATAGGTCTTGTCTAAACCTAATGATGCACATTTTATTTATTATTCTTACATTCTTTAATGTTGTCTTTATGCTTTACTATAATATCAAACCAACCTTTAAAATATATTCATTCTTAAAATTTAAATGTTAATTTTCTATACTTTCCAAAGACAAACCATTTATTTGAGAATTCTGCATTTTCCTTTGAATTTTCATAATTTATTTTCTTATAATCTCCAATTATTTCTTTTAAATCATTTGTTGAAGTTACATTTACTCCAAAGCCCCTTCCATTAAGAACTGGGTACTCTTTATATTCATATTCTGATATTGGTATTATATCTTCAATTTTTCCTTCTCTAATTTGAATAGCTACGCTATCCCTAAATACTAAAATATCAAAGGATTTAGGATATTTAAAGCTTTCACCCTCCAACGGAATCTTATCTCCTATTACATACCTAGATGAGTTGTCTGCTGCTTTATTAACTAAATATGCTTCTACATCATAATAGAATTCATCAAAGATATCACCTCTAGCTTTTAAGTTATTCCCCTCAAATGTATCAGAAATTTCGTTAGTATAAACATCTTCTATAACGCCACAAGCTGATGTCATATTGGTAATACGATCTATTAAAATAAGCTCTCCTAAGGTTTTATGTGCATCGAATTTATCAACTACAATCTTTTCAGAAAGTAAAATATCACATGCTGCTATCTCATTTTTTGTTAAAAAGTTAGCCTTTAAATGCTCTCCTGTGTTTACATCAATTTTATATTTTACATCTGTAACAACACCTGTTAACATCTTGGTTCCTACTTTTACAAAATACTCCGTGCCTGCTTTTAATTCTGAATCATCCATCCAAAGAATTTTTGCACTAATTAGCTTGTTTGGCACAATATTAGTTCCTTTTATAAGTACACATCCTCTTGATACATCTACTTCTTTATTAAGTTGTATTGTGACAGCCTGTCCTTTTTCTGCACTTTGTGATTCCTGATCTGTAATATTAATGCTTTTTACTAGTGCTTTTTCATTACTAGGAAGTGTTGTAATTTCATCTCCTACAGCAATACTTCCAGCTTCAATCTCTCCTTGGAATCCTCTAAATGTGTGATTCGGTCTACATACTCTTTGAACTGGCATATAGAAACCTTCTTCTGCCTTACTATTAATATCTACATTTTCTAGATATGTTAAAAGTGATTCTCCTGTATACCAGGTCGTATTTTGTGACTTCTTTGTAATATTATCACCTTCTGTAGCTGAGACTGGAATTATATAAACATTTTCTAATGAAAGTTCTTTTTCTAATTCTTTAATTTCCTCTTCAATTTCTAAAAATATTTCATGATTGTATTCTACTAAATCCATCTTATTAACTGCAAATACAAAATGTTTTACACCCATTAGAGAACAAATTCTTGCATGCCTTCTTGTTTGAACCAGTACGCCTTGCTTTGCATCTAATAATATAATAGCAAGTTCTGCAAAAGATGCACCTACTGCCATGTTTCTAGTATATTCTTCATGTCCTGGAGTGTCTGCTACAATAAAACTTCTATTATCGGTTGTAAAATAGCGATATGCAACGTCTATTGTAATCCCTTGTTCACGCTCTGCCATTAAGCCGTCTAATAATAGAGAATAATCTATTGCTCCTCCCCTACTTCCAACCTTACTATCTAATTCCAAAGCTTTTTCTTGATCTGCATATAAAAGCTTTGAATCATACAAAATATGTCCAATAAGAGTAGATTTTCCATCATCCACGCTACCACATGTTATAAACTTTAATAAGCTCTTCATTTTAGAAATACCCCTCTCTTTTTCTTCTTTCCATACTGCCTGCTGCTTCACTATCAATAACTCTGGTCGTTCTCTCAGATGATACTGCACTAAGGGTTTCCCTAATAATCGCATCTAAAGTAACTGCATCAGATTCAAAACCACCTGTAAGCGGATAACAGCCAAGTGTCCTAAAGCGTATTTTTTTATGTTCTACTTTCTCACCTGGTAATAACTTTAATCTATCATCATCTACCATAATAATATTGCCATCACGAGAAATACATGGTCTTTCCGCTGCAAAATATAAAGGAACAATATCAATATTTTCACGCTTTATATACTGCCAAATATCATTTTCAGTCCAATTTGAAATAGGGAAAACCCTAATACTTTCACCTTTATTAATTTTACTATTATAAAGCTTCCACATTTCCGGTCTTTGATTTTTAGGATCCCATGATTGTGCTTCATTTCGGAAGGAGAATATTCTTTCCTTAGCACGAGATTTTTCTTCATCACGACGTCCGCCACCAAAGGCTGCTGTAAAACCATATTTTTTCAATCCCTGTTTTAAAGCTTGTGTCTTCATAATGTCAGTATACGCTGAACCATGATCAATAGGATTAATTCCCTGCTTTATTCCATCCTCATTTGAATGGACAATCATATCTATTCCTAATTCTTTTGCTCTTCTATCACGAAATTCGATCATCTCTTTAAACTTCCATGTTGTATCAATATGCATGAAAGAGAATGGTGGCTTTTCAGGATAAAATGCCTTCATTGCAAGATGCAGCATAACTGAACTGTCTTTACCAATAGAATATAACATTACTGGTTTTTCACATTCTGCAGCTACTTCTCGAATAATATAAATTGCTTCTGCTTCTAATTTATCAAGATGTGATAATTCACTCATAATTAGTCCTCCTATATTTTAATGCTCAATGATAATTGACCATTGACAATTGATAATTGTGATTCTCAGTATTCATTAGAATTTTTCTTATTAACATCTATTATTTTTTTCTCACCGTCATTTTTTTCGATGATCCAAGACAATATATCTTTATCTTCATTTACATAAAGTAAACTTCCTTGTCCTCCCATGTCAGCACCTAGATAATATTTTATTGCTTCTACCTTGCATTCTTTAACACAAGATGCACATCCCCAACAATCTTTGGGATATTTGATAATTGCTTTATTGTCTTTATCAATAGTTATTAAATTTCCTGGACAAACATTTTTGCACTTTTTGCATCCTACGCAAAGGTTCTTATCAATTTTAATGCTCATATTTATCACCACCGTTTACTAAATCTCTAAAGATTATTTTTATTTTTCCATCTTCTAATTTAGAATTAACATACTTAAGCCAATTATCATCTTTTTCTGGATAATCTAAATTTTCTCCAAAACTATGCCATCTAGTTTCTTTTCTTGCTCTTAAATGAGCTATAACTGATTTGCAGACTGTAAGTCTTTCTCTTAATTCAAAAACTTTCATTAATTCGTACATATCCTCGGCCCTTAACTTTTCACTTAAAGCTTCGATACTTTCTATTTTTTCGCGTGCTAAATTCAATTGTGTTTCATTATATTGATAATGGCTGCCAATTCCACCTGCATAGGTATCCATAACTTTTTGCATCGCTTCTTCTAGATCATCAATTGAAAATAAATCTTTTTCATTAGTTAAGAATTTGCTAACATAATTGAATTTCTCTTCTATTTCGCCTTCTTTAATTGCTTTATTTTCTTTACCATCAATAAAATTTAAAGCTGCTATTGCTGCTATTTCTCCTTCAACTAAGGCTCCAGTTACATACTTTTGTGGGCATCCTCCAGCTACATCACCTGCGGCATAAAGACCTTTAATTGTTGTACCTCTGTCAGTATCAACCCAATATCCACTTGCTGTATGTCCACCAACTATATAAGGTTCAGTTCCTTCTATTTCAACATTTTCTTCACTTGGCCCCTTGCCATTTTCTATCCATTTTAAAGTTTGACTTGGCGACATATTAAGATATGCCTTCATTAAATCTTCATCTTGTTTTTCAGTTATCCCCTTAGTTTTTAAGTAACAAGGACCTCTTCCTTCTAGAGTTTCTTTTACTGTTCCATATACTCTTTGAGCTGTAGTATTTCCGTATTTATATTGATACTCTTCTCCAAGTGCATTTACTTGCTGTGCACCTACTCCTTGAGCTAAAGTTCCAGTTGGTGATATTGTATCTTTACATCTTAAAGCTATAAATCTCATTTCAAAAGTCGTCATTTCTGCTCCAGCTTTAATACCCATTGCAAAACCAGCTCCTGTATTAAATGGACTGTACCACATTTTATGTCTAGAGAATCCTGAATTATTAGGCTTGTATAATCCTGCTGCTCCCCCAGTTGAACAAATCACAGCTTTAGCTTCAATTACATAAAAGATATTTTCTTCAACTGATATTGCATATGCACCTATTATTTCTTCATCTTCTACTATATAATCAATTGCATTTACTCCGTTTAACACTTTAACTTTAGTGTGTTTAGTAGCTTCTTTTGCGAGCAGTGGCTTTATATTTTCTCCATTAATTTTTATATTTCTATTGCCTCTTGTTACATACTCACCATTTTCATCTTTCAAAATAATCAGACCAAAATCTTCTATTTTTTTAGTAACCTGATTTAAATTTTCTGACATTGTAAGTAATAAATCTTCGCGAACTATTTCTTCTGCATCTTGTTTTGCATAATCCACATAGTCCTGTGGTTTTTTACCTTTTACAATGTATGCATTAATAGCATTAACTCCTGCTGCCAAGCAACCACTTCTCTTTATGTTTGCCTTATCCAAGACTATAACATTTTTGTTTGAATTTTCAGCTACAGTAATTGCTGCATAACATCCAGAAGTTCCACCACCAATAATCAAAACATCCGTTTGAAGTTTTTCTATTTTCATGTTCTCGCCTCCTTAGTGAAATATGACTAATATATTTGTTTAAATATATACTGATATTTCTTGTGTTTTTATCTTATTTTCCAAAACCTCAGCTTTCTTATCATTAAAGGTGTATACTTTATGAATTAAAACCAACACCTCTTCACCAATCTTTAAAGGTTCTTGCTCTAGACTTCTGTATCCATTAAGTACTTCATCACCAATTTGAACATCTATCTGAATATTGTTTCCTCTAAAAGCAATATCTTTTACAATTCCTTTTTCGGCTGCAAGTGGAGTTAATATTTCTTTGCTATTTTTAGCAATCTCTATAAATTCAGGTCGTAATATCGCTTTAGTTTCTTGTTTCTTTTCTTCTACTTCAAATCCTTTTAACTTGGTATAATCATCAATAAGATTTGATTCCCCAATAAATTGCGCTACAAATGGAGTTTGTGGATTTTTATATATTTCAATAGGACTTCCTTTTTGTTCTATTTGTCCTTTATTGGTTATTATTATTTCATCTGCTACTTCCACTGCTTCCTCTTGATCATGAGTTACAAAAATACTTGTTATCCCCAGTTTAGCTATTGTTTCCTTTAACCATCTTCTAAGTTCTTTTCTTACCTTTGCATCTATAGCTGCAAAAGGTTCATCTAATAATAATAATTGTGGATTTGGTGCAAGTGCCCTTGCAAAAGCTACACGTTGTCTTTGTCCTCCTGATAACTGACTTGGATATCTTTTTTCAAGACCCTTAAGACCAATTAGCTCTATAAGCTCAGTAACTTTTTTATTAATATCTTCTTTTTTAGATTTTTGTACTACAAGACCAAATGCAATATTATCGTAAACTGTCATATGACGAAATAAAGCATAATTTTGAAAAACAAATCCAATCCCTCTCTTACCTGGCTCTACATCATTAACTTTAACTCCATTAATAATAATATCTCCTTCATCTGGAGTTTCGAGGCCTGCAATCATTCTAAGTATTGTAGTTTTACCACTTCCACTTGGTCCAAGGAGTCCAATTAGTTTTCCTTGTTCTATTTTAAAATTAACATTATCTGATGCTTTAAAGTCTCCAAATCTCTTACTTATATTTTTTAACTCTACATACATATTCTAGCCCTCCTTTTTACTCTTACATTCAGGCACATGAAAGAAAATAATAAACCAAAGATGTGACGTATATTTCGTGTCAGACAAGGAAGCAAATTCTGCTCATAGCGAGCCTATTAGTAGGATTTGCTGACGCAGTATGACGCGAAATAGACAAACATACTGGTCTATTATTTTCTTGATTGTGCCTCAACAATATTTCTTATTATTAAAATAATAATTGCAATAATAACTAATATAGATGCAACTGCAAAGGCTGCTGAAAATTGATATTCATTATATAAAATCTCAACATGTAGTGGAAGAGTATTGGTCTTTCCTCTTATATGACCAGATACTACTGATACTGCTCCAAATTCACCCATAGCACGTGCTGAGCAAAGTACTATTCCATATATAAGACCCCATTTAATATTAGGAAGTGTTATTTTCCTGAAAATTCGAAACCCACTAGCTCCCATCATAGCAGCTGCTTCTTCCTCATCAGTCCCTTGAGCATTCATTAACGGTATTATTTCTCTAGCGACAAAAGGAAAAGTTACAAATAAAGTCGCGAGTATAATTCCTGGAATAGCAAAAACCACTCTTATATCGGTTTGCTTTAAAATTCCTTCAAACATACTTCCCCTTGCAAATGTCAGTACAAAAATCAAACCTGCAATAACAGGTGAAATTGCAAAAGGTAAATCAATTAAAGCACCTAATAAATTTTTGCCTTTAAATTTGTATTTTGTAATTGTCCACGCTACACATATACCAAATAAAGTATTCATAATAGTAACTATTATTGTCGTTATAAATGTGAGGTTCATAGCTTTAATTGTATATCCTTCTGAAATAGCTTTAACATATGCATCAAAGCCTTTTGATAAGGCTTCTGAAATTATTGATATAAGTGGAATTATTAGCATTAGTATAAGAAATAATACACTTATAATTATTAATCCATATTTTATAAATTTATTTTCACTCTTATTTATCAATGTTTTCCCCAATTTATTTTCCACCTCATATCTGTTTTAATTTATTGTTCCGTAATTGAATTACATTTATTGCAAATAATATTAAAAATGATGTGCATAACATAACTATTGCTATTGCTGCCGCACCACTATAATCATATTGTTCAAGCTTTGACATAATTAGAAGTGGTGCTATTTCTGTTTTCATCGGAATATTACCAGCTATGAAAACAACACTACCATATTCTCCCACACCTCTCGCAAAAGCAAGTCCAAAACCAGTTAAAAGAGGAGCTGCTATTTCTGGAAATATTACTTTGAAGAATATTCTTATTCTGCTTGCCCCAAGCATTGTTGCTGCTTCTTCATATTGATTATCCAAATCTTCTAGTACTGGTTGAATTGTTCTTACAACGAATGGAATTCCTATAAATGTTAATGCAACAATAATTCCAAAAATCGAAAAAGATGATTTGATTCCAAAAGAATAAAGTATTTTCCCAATCCAACCATTTTCTGAATATAAGGTTGTTAGTGATATACCAGCAACTGCTGTAGGCAATGCAAATGGTAAATCAATTATCCCATCTATAAATCTTTTAAATGGGAAATTATATCTTACTAAAACCCATGCTAATATTAATCCAAATATACTATTTATTATTGCTGCGATAAATGCAGTTCCAAAACTAACCAAATATCCGTGCAATATTCTAGCTTGCAGTACTGTATTAAAAAATTTATCTATTCCCATTCCTGCTGTCTTTATAACTAGAGCTGACAGAGGAATTAACACAATAAGACTTAAATAAACAAGCGAGAATCCCATTGTTAGTTTAAATCCCGGAATAACTCTTTTTGATTTGCTCATATATATCCCCCATTCTTTTTAGTGCTTATAATACGTTCCAATGATTATTGTTGTTTTTAATTAATTCCCTTATCTCTTTTTTTATTTATTAATATATCCCATACTATTTTAGGAGATAATATACATTTGAATTTTTTATTGTATTTTTAAGATGTAATATAAATTCCTTTTATTTAATCATCTAAAATTTATGTCTTACTTCTTTGGTATATAAATTTGATCAAAAGTTCCTCCGTCAGCAAAATGAGTTGCTTGAGCTTTTGTCCAACCTCCGAATTCTCCATCTACCGTAACTAATTTAATATCTGGAAATTGATCTTTATATTTTTCAGCCACTTCTTTGTCTCTAGGTCTATAATAATTTTGTGCTATTATTTCTTGCCCGTCTTTAGTATATAGATAATCTAAATAAGCTTTTGCAACATCTCTTGTTTCATTTTTATCTACGACCTCATCTACTATAGCAACTGATGGTTCAGCTAAAATACTTAATGAAGGTACAACTATTTCGTAGTTATCTTTTCCCAATTCATTAATTGATAAATGTGCTTCATTTTCCCATGCTATGAGTACATCACCCATCCCTCTTTCTACAAAGCTTGTTGTTGCACCTCTAGCACCTGAATCCAATACTGCAACATTAGCATATAACTTTGAAACAAAATCTTTAGCTGCTGCTTGATCCCCATTATTTTTATCTGTGGCATAAGCCCATGCTGCTAAATAGTTCCATCTTGCCCCTCCAGAAGTCTTAGGATTTGGTGTTATAACAGAAACATCTTTTTTTATTAAATCATCCCAGTCTTTTATATTTTTAGGATTTCCCTTCCTAACGAGAAATACAATAGTTGATGTATATGGCGCACTATTATCTTTAAATTCGCTTTGCCAGTTGTTTTCAATAAGCCCAGATTGGCTTATTGCATCAATGTCATAACCTAATGCTAATGTTACAACATCTGCGTCTAATCCTTCAATAACTGATCTCCCTTGAGTTCCTGAACCTCCATGTGATTGATTTATAGTTACATCTTGTCCAGTCTTGTCTTTCCAATAATTTATGAAACTTTCATTAATTTTTGTATATAACCCTCTTGTAGGATCATATGATACATTTAAAAGTTCTACCGGCTTATTACTTGTTTCATTTTCACTACTACTATTTTGCTTTCCACAACCTACAAGAATCCCCATAATTAATGTAGCTGAAATCACTAAACTTAAAATTCTAGTCTTTTTCATACTATTTCGCCCTTCTCCTTTTACAATTTAACTATTCACATATGTTTAGTAGGTTTTAGTGGTGAAACATCCTTAATTTGAAATTTAAAATACTTATCATTCCCCATCCAATATTACATTCGTTATCCATTGTTATGTGAAATTCTAATTCCCACTAACTCTATAGACTTTCTATGAATTATACTATAAGATATATCTATGCTTTTGTCAATAAAATTGTTCAAATATTATTAAACTTTATAAATAAAAATATCAAGCAGTTACTTTTTTTTGTATCTGCTTGATATTTTTATTTGTAAATTTGTATTTTAAAATTTATTTCTTTTGTACTTTGATTCCATGGCATGCATTTGCTGAAGAACATCCAGAGCAACCACAGCCACAACCACTT
>JAKBFR010000004.1 GCA_021837545.1 Bacillota bacterium
TCTTTTCTGATCCAAATATTCTCATTAAATCATCTTCTAGTGAAATAAAGAATGTTGATTCACCTGGATCCCCTTGTCTACCAGAACGTCCTCTTAATTGGTTGTCTATTCTTCTTGATTCATGTCTTTCAGTACCTATTATCTTAAGACCACCAACTTCAACTACACCTTCCCCAAGCTTAATATCCGTACCACGACCAGCCATATTAGTAGCTATAGTAACCATGCCGAACTCTCCAGCATGACTTATAATTTCTGCTTCTTGTTCATGGAACTTTGCATTCAACACTTGATGTGGTACTCCCTTTTTCTTAAGCAGACTTGAAACAAGTTCTGATTTTTCAACACTTACTGTACCAACTAATATTGGTTGACCTTTTGCATGTATATTTTCTATTTCTGATACAACAGCCTTAAATTTGCCCATTTCAGTGCTAAAAACTAAATCTGGATTATCTCTTCTAGCTACTGGTCTGTGTGTAGGAATAACAATAACATCTAATCCATATATTTCTCTAAATTCATTTTCTTCTGTTAATGCTGTACCAGTCATACCGGCTAACTTTTTAAACATTCTGAAGTAATTTTGGAATGTAATAGTTGCTAAAGTTTTAGATTCTCTTGCAATCTTTACGCCTTCTTTAGCTTCTATTGCTTGATGAAGACCATCAGAATATCTTCTACCTTCCATAAGTCTTCCTGTAAATTCATCAACAATTATTACTTCTCCATCTTTAACCATGTAGTCTTTATCTTTTCTCATAGCAAAATTTCCCTTTAATGCTTGAGTTACGTAATGTTGTAATTCTATATTTTCAGCATCAGCATAGTTTTCTATTTTGAATGTTGCTTCTGCTTTTCTAACACCTTCATCAGTTAACATTACTGCATTAGCTTTTTCATCTCTTGTAAAATCTTTTTCTGCAACTAATTTCTTTGCAAAATAATCTGCAACCTTATAAAATTCAGTAGATTTTTCTCCTTGACCTGAAATTATAAGCGGAGTTCTAGCTTCATCAATTAAAATTGAGTCAACTTCATCGACTATAGCAAAATTTAGTCCTCTTTGAACTCTTTCTTGTTTATAAACAACCATATTATCTCTTAAATAATCAAATCCAAACTCATTATTAGTTCCATAAGTAATATCTGCAGCATAAGCTTCTCTTCTTTGATCGTTATTTAAATCATGAATTATTACTCCTGTAGTCAATCCTAAAAATCCATATAATTGACCCATTTCTTCTGATTGTGTTTTAGCAAGATAGTCATTTACCGTTACAACATGAACACCATCTTCACTTAATCCATTTAAGTAAGCTGGTAATGTTGCAACAAGAGTCTTACCTTCACCTGTTTTCATTTCTGAAATTCTACCTTGATGAAGTACCATTCCTCCCATAAGTTGTTCGTCAAAATGTCTCTTGTCGAATACTCTTACTGATGCTTCTCTTACAACAGCAAATGCTTCTGGTAAAATATCTTCTAATGTTTCACCATTACTTAATCTTTCTCTAAATTCAGACGTTTTTGCTTTTAACTCTTCATCTGAAAGTTTTTGCAACGCTTCCTCTAAATCATTTATTTTTTGTATAGTAGGCTTAAGCCTTTTTACTTCTCTTTCACTATATGTTCCAAATACGGCATTTAATAGTCCCATAATGTCATCCTTTCGAAATTCTATATTTCATATTAATTTCTAATACATCGTTTATTGATTCATAATTTATTTTATAAATCACGTATTTTTTAATTATATCATTTTAACTATCTATTTTTCAATAAAACTTACGATTTTTGTATTAAATCCTATATAAAACATTTAAATTTAATTATTTTTTAATATTTTAATCATAAATTATTAATAATACTTGCCAATTTTTCGATAAAACATACTCTTAACTTATTTTCACTTTAAAATAATATATTTTTCACTTGGGCATATGAAAAAATAACTGTCCAAATATGCAAGTTAAACATGCATATTGAACAGTTACTTTTTTAATATGTCTTATATAAAGTCTGGTTCTAATAAACCATAATCTCCATCTTTTCTTTTATAAATTACATTTACTTTGTTGCTATCTGCATCTTGATATACAAAGAAATTATGTCCTAATAAATCCATTTGAAGAATTGCTTCTTCAGAATTCATCGGTTTAACTCCAAATTTCTTTACTCTAACTAATTGACCTTGTTCTTCTTCTTCTGATGATTTAAGGTCTATAGTATTTATTTCACCGAATCTTAATGATCCTCCATGTCTTCTTGATAATCTAGTTTTTTGCTTTCTAATTTGTCTTTCTAACTTATCTTCTACTAAATCTAACGACTTATACATATCTGATGTTGCTTCTTCTCCTCTTAATATGACCCCGTTAAATGGAATAGTAACTTCAATTATGTGTCTATTTTTCTGAACACTCAATGTAGCTCTTGCTTCTATATTTGCTTCAAAATACTTTTCCAATTTACTTATCTTTTTTTGCACTATTTCCTTTAGTGCATCTGTTAATTCCATATTTTTTGCTATAACTGTTACTTTCATAAATTCCAGCCCCTCTCTACATGAAAAAGTTTTATTAAATTTAATATATTTAAGTTAATATTATTCTATCACTTTTTCACAAAATTAACAAGACAATTATCAGTAAATTCTGATAATTTATCTCAAAAAAAATCTAATCCATACAATCATGAATCAGATAAACTTTATGCTATTTAGTAGTTCATATAATTAAAGAGTAAAGCTAGTTGACCTGGTTTTTGCCCCCACACTCGCCTGCTGGAGTTTTTGCTAATAGAAATTAATCCCTCACTACTAACCCTCTCAGTACTATACACTGGCAGGACTTACTTCTATACCGCACCATGCTCCTTAGACATTTTGTCTAAATTACGTGGATCGTTTCGCCTGCGACTGGCATCGACTTTCAACCACAAACCTAGCTTTACATTAATATTATATATGACTTTTGGCTAAGGTCAATAGTTTTATCTCTTTTACTTCAAATTTTTTTAATAATTTATATGCTTCTTGAAGAGTTGCACCTGTAGTTACCACATCATCTATCAATATAATATTGTAATTTTTTACTTCTATTCCTTTTTTTATTTTGAATGCATCTTTTATATTTTCATATCTTTCATCTCTTTTTAATTTCTTTTGTTCCTTAGTTTCTCTTTGTTTAATCAATACATCTAAAACTTCAATTGACAAATCTCTAGCTATCTTTTCCGCAATATATTGACACTGATTAAAACCTCTATTTTTTTTAGATTTCTTTGATAAAGGTATGTATGTTATTATGTATTCTTTATACTTTAAATTTTTAGTTATATACTCTTCTAAAAATTCTGCTAGTATATCTCCTGCTGTAAAATTATTTTTGTATTTAAATTTCAGTATTAAATCTTTTAATACTCCGCCATAGTATCCATAACTTATTACTTTATCTTGATGTACTTCATTTAAAATTTTAATACTATTTTTACAAGTATTACATATCCCGAAACAATCATCTTCTTTGCATATAATACAATAATTTTCTCTTGGATATACTACTTCAAGTAACCCTTCCCATAACTTTCTTACAATTCCCGTAATCGTTTTTCCCATACTCTTTTATTGAAATTTCTTGCCATATTTTTTGCCTTATCCATGTCTTCTGATATATCATTTGATACTAAAAGTACTTCTGGTAGTTTTGAATTTATATTTCTTATTTGACCACATACATATAGAATCTTTTTGTAATTATATCTTTCATTATCAGAAAACATTATTACGCTATCGTCAATATAACAATATTCAAGTAACTCCTCTATTTTATTAGTTATTATAAATATTGCCTTATCTTTATATTTTGATACTCTTTCGCATCTTTTTATTTCATCACTTTTGGAAACTTTTATTATTTTAACTTCTGAAAGCTTTAACTTGTTAGCAAAATAATCATAAACTATATCGAGTTTTTCTTTATCAGGTACGTAAATAGCTACTTTATGATTATTTTCTTTAAACCATTTGAGATAATCATAAAGAGTGTATGGAATATCTACATTTAAATCTATCCTAGTTGTTAATATCCTAGGCTCTACAAAAGGTTTTTTGTAGTTATATGCTGCAAGTTCAAACTTTTCACCAACTAATGCCATTTTCTCTATGCTGTATAATAAAACTCTTTCTCCTAAACTTGCACAAATCTCTAATCCATCTCTTACATTTAGACTACTTAAATTTGAAAAATATGTTATATCATCAAAAATCACTATATCATATTGCCCATCAAGTTTTGTTAAATTGTCATGATGTATAAATGCTAAATTAGTGGTTGAAACTCCTTTTTCAATATATGAGTGCGTTATGTCTGAATTAAGTTCTCTTATTATATTAATTAATTCTCTATTCTCTGCATTTTTTCCCCAGACATATAGTACTTTTCCATTATTTTGAGCAATATAACTTATTATATTTGAAAAAACACAAGGTGTATTAAACGGAACTGTGATTATTGTTAAAAATTTAATATTTTTTTTATACCAATAATCTATTTTATCATATGCATACTTTAAGTCCTCTTGAGTCACTTTGCATACATCTCCCATACATCTATCTCCTTTCTTTATTATGAAACTCGACTCCTTTTAGTCGCTGAGTAAGTGATTCACACAAAATCATAGATTTTGGTTCTCTACTTATGAAACTCGACTCCTTTCAGTCGCTGAGTACTCATAGAGTAAGCGACCATGATCAAATCATAGATTTGGACTCTCACTTATCTAATTAAATTCATCTTTAGTTATTATATCTCTAATTCTATGTTTTAAAGCTGAATATCGTTCTATACTATTTGTATTATTAATCATATACATTAATGCTTTTTGAAATCCAACCACAACTACCAACTGTTTTGCCCTTGTGATTCCTGTATAAAGTAAATTACGATTCATTAGAAAAGGCGATCCCATAAATACAGGAATAATTACAACTTTAAATTCACTTCCTTGACTCTTGTGGATTGTAGTTGCATATGCAAGATCTAATTCATCTAGAAAGTTAAAATCATAAACAATTTTTCTTTCATCATCAAATATAATTGTTAAAGCTTTTCTTTCTTCATCGATACTCTCAATAAAACCTAAATCGCCATTAAAGACTCCAGCACCTTCACTTTCTCCAAACCCATTTACTCTAACCCACTTTAAAGTATAATTATTCTTTGTTTGCATAACTTTGTCTCCTTCTCTAAATAATATATCTCGAGAAGTTTTTTCTTTTTTATCTTTTGATGGTGAATTAAATATTTCTTGAAGCCTAATGTTCAAATTATTAACTCCAAGTATTCCCTTTCTCATGGGAGTTAACACTTGCATATCTCTCAGTATATCCCAAGATTTATTAAACGTAGGAAGTCTTCTATTCATTAAATCTATTATAGTATTTAAAATTTCATCCTGATTATTTTCATTAATAAAAAAGAAATCTTTGTCTTTTTGATTTAGTAATGGCATTTGACCTTCATTAATCCTATGTGCATTTATAACAATTAAACTTTCTGCACCTTGCCTAAATATTTCTTTTAATCTTACTACTTTTATATATTCACTCTCTATAAGGTCTTTCAATACATTTCCTGGCCCAACAGATGGCAATTGATCAACATCTCCAACAATTATAAGTCTCGTGCCTAAATTAATTGCTTTAAGTAAATTTTGCATTAACATTATATCAATCATAGATGCTTCATCAATTATTATTACATCACAATCTAATGGTGATGATTCCCCCTTTTCAAAAACTGATTCATCCTCTTCTGAAACGCCCATTTCTAAAAGTCTATGTATTGTTTTTGCCTCTCTCCCAGTAGATTCCGTCATTCTTTTAGCTGCTCTTCCAGTTGGAGCTCCCAGTATTACTTTCATACCATTATTTTCGTAGATATGAATTATAGCCTTTATAATTGTAGTCTTACCTGTGCCAGGGCCACCTGTTATTATTTCTATACCGTTATTAAATGCTCCAATAATTGCCTCTCTTTGAGACTCTGCAAACTGTATTTTCTGATCCTTTTCAAAAACATCAATTTCAAAATCAACATCTGAATTTATTGTTTGTATTTGCTGTAATCCCAAAGTAATTATTTTACTAGTTACTCCAAGTTCACAATAATAATATTGAAGTAAAAATCCAATTTCAACATCATTTATTTTTTCAATAATTATTTTCTGTTGTGCTGCCATATCATATATATTTTTTTCAATTAATTCTTTAGATATTAATAAATTTTTTTCACATTCTTCTATTATATTATTTTTAGGCATAAATGTATTTCCAGCAGCACAAAACTGATTCATTACATACTTAATTGCACTTTGAATTCTAAATTCAGAATTATTTTCAATTCCAATACTCATGGCAATTCTATCTGCTGTTTTAAATCCAATACCTGAAATTTCATCACATAATATATAAGGATTATCTGATACTATTTGTCTTGCATTTGGTCCAAATTTCTTATAAATCTTAACACATTGATTATTAGTCATTCCATGTTTATGAAAATATAAAATTATATCTTTTAACCCTTGTTGTTCTATATAAGACTCATATATAATTTGAAACTTTTTTTCTCCTATACCTTCTATCTCCGTAAGCCTTTCAATATTATTTTCCATTATATCTAAAGTTTCAGCGCCAAACTTTTCTATTATCTTCTTAGCAGTAACAGGTCCAATTCCATGTATTATTCCTGCACTTAAATATTTTTCTATTCCATCTAATGAATTTGGAAGAAGCTCTTCATAATCTTGAATATTAAATTGATTGCCAAATTGCTTATGTACTGTCCAGTATCCTGTTAACTTTACATTTTGACCTTCCTTCATAAAAGGAACTGTGCCTACAGCACTAACCAACTCTTTTTCATTTCTAATTTTACAAACTACATAACCAGTATCTTCACTTTTAAAAACAATGTTCTCAACAAAACCATTTAGAACTTCCATAGAATCTCTCCAAATCTTTTACATAATATTTATCTTAAATTTCTAACAATAAAATTTAATTTTTCAAATTTTACTTTTATTTTTTAATTATATCATAATACGCTCTATAATAATCTTAAATTGACTATTGGTTATTGACAATTATTTTCGTATAATTAGTTACTTTATCTTAGGTAATTGTAATTATATAAATTCTTAATACTAAAATAAGCTGTCCCAAAATAAATTTGAGACAGCTTACATATCATACTATAAGTATTTTTTTATTTCTTGTACTTTGTTTAATTGCTCCCATGGTAAATTAAGATCATTTCTTCCAAAATGTCCATAAGCAGCTGTTTGTTTGTAGATCGGTCTTCTTAAGTCAAGATCTCTAATTATAGCTCCTGGTCTCAAATCAAATACTTTTTCTACTATTTGAACAATCTTATCTTCATCTACTTTTCCTGTCCCAAAAGTTTCTACTTCAATTGAAACTGGCTTTGCAACACCTATTGCATATGCTAGTTGAATTTCTAACTTATCTGCAATACCCGCAGCAACTAAATTCTTAGCTACCCATCTTGCAGCATATGCAGCTGATCTATCTACCTTTGTTGGATCTTTCCCTGAGAAAGCTCCACCGCCATGTCTACCATATCCACCATATGTATCAACTATTATCTTTCTTCCTGTTAATCCTGAATCTCCTTGAGGCCCTCCAACAACAAATCTTCCTGTTGGATTTATAAAATATTTAGTTTCACTATCTAATAATTCCGCTGGTACAACTGCTTGAATTACATATTTTTTTAGATCTTCTTGAATTTGTTCTAAAGTAACTTTTTCATCATGTTGTGTAGATATTACAATAGTATCAATTCTCTTTGGCTTATTATCTTCATATTCAACAGTAACTTGAGTTTTACCGTCTGGTCTTAAATAACTTAATATATTGTTCTTTCTCACTTCTGTAAGCCTTCTTGATAACTTATGAGCCATAAATATTGGAAGTGGCATAAATTCTTCTGTTTCATTAGTTGCAAAACCAAACATCATACCTTGATCTCCAGCTCCAACTGCTTCAACATCATCTTTTTCACCTTTTCTAGATTCAAAAGCTTCATTTACACCCATAGCAATATCTGCTGATTGTTCATCTATTGCTGTAATAACTGAACAAGTATCACAGTCAAATCCAAACTTCGCTCTATCATATCCAATTTCTCTTACAGTTTCTCTAACTACTTTAGGAATATCAACATAACAATTCGTTGTTATTTCTCCCATTACCATAACCATACCTGTAGTTGTACATGTTTCACAGGCAACTCTAGCAAGTGGATCTCTTGCTAAAATGGCATCTAAAATACCATCTGAAATTTGGTCACACATCTTATCTGGATGACCTTCTGTAACTGATTCTGAAGTAAATAATCGTTTCATACTTTTTTCTCCCCTCGACTTAACTCTTTATCAATTTTTTAATACATTTATTGTCTCTTATTAAAAGATATATCCTTAATTAAATGCTCTATTATTATAAATTTATACATGTGTTATTAATCTTTTGTAATTTCCACTGTTTGTTCACAATTCAAGTCTGTATAAACTTATACATAGAAATAAAAAAAACCCTTCAATAAGAAGAGCGCGATTTTAATAATCCTTTTCTTATCTCGTAGAAATATATCTACAGGAATTGGCACCTTATATAATACAGGTTGCCGGGTTTCATAGGGCCCTTTCTCTCCACCTCTCTTGATAAGAGTTACATAATTTAATTTTCAAAAATATTTTATCATATCATTTATAATTAGTCAATGTTACAATAAAATTTTTTTATTGTTTTATTCTTTAAATAAATAAAAAAGAATAAACTAAGTTTATTCTTTTTTTTGGTGGAGGAAGATGGATTCGAACCATCGAAACTAACGTAACAGATTTACAGTCTGCCCCCTTTGGCCACTCGGGAACTCCTCCATATTCATTTTTAATTATAATACAAGTTTTAAATTATTTATTTTCTTGCATTATTTTACTGGAGCTGGCAATAGGAATCGAACCTACAACCTGCTGATTACAAGTCAGCTGCTCTACCGTTGAGCCATGCCAGCATATAGATTGTATAATTATTTTTTATAATGGTGGGCACAACAGGGCTCGAACCTGTGACCCCCTGCTTGTAAGGCAGGTGCTCTCCCAGCTGAGCTATGCGCCCATTATAAAGTGAAACTTTTCAGGTGAAGTTGTACTTCAGCTGAATTTAGTTGAACTTATACCCTCAAGGGGTACCTAGTCTAGGGTCGTGCAGTTCTTAGCTACCATCTAAGATGGGAGGTTAGAAATGCCAGACATCAGATAAAATTGGTGGAGGAAGATGGATTCGAACCATCGAAACTAACGTAACAGATTTACAGTCTGCCCCCTTTGGCCACTCGGGAACTCCTCCATATTCATTTTTAATTATAATACAAGTTTTTAATTATTTATTTCCCTGTACTATTTTACTGGAGCTGGCAATAGGAATCGAACCTACAACCTGCTGATTACAAGTCAGCTGCTCTACCGTTGAGCCATGCCAGCATATAAATTATATAATTAATTTTTTTATAATGGTGGGCACAACAGGGTTCGAACCTGTGACCCCCTGCTTGTAAGGCAGGTGCTCTCCCAGCTGAGCTATGCGCCCATTATAAAATTGGTGGAGGAAGATGGATTCGAACCATCGAAACTAACGTAACAGATTTACAGTCTGCCCCCTTTGGCCGCTCGGGAACTCCTCCAAAATTAATTATTTAAATATGTTGATTCATTACCAATCAACAATGATTAGTATATCTGCAAAAAGCTTTTTTTTCAACTCTTATATCACCCAATCTAATCAATTTAAATCATTATTACTCTATATTACTTCATGATACTCTCATTTATTGTAGTAACCTTAATTATTTTTTATCCTTTGATCAATCCTCTCTAAATCTAAAAAAGAAGCGCTTATTTCATGTATTTGTTTATAATCTTCTGTTGTAAGTCTTTTCCTTAAAAGTTTAAAGATATTTACTGTACCTTCTTCATCATTAGAATCTTCATAATAATCTTTTATTTTTCCTAAATCAAATGCAGATAATTTTCTAATTATTTTTTCGAAATCTTTTTTATCATCATATGATAATTTTTCTAATGTTTTTTCCTTCTCTAACTTATATACTGATTTTGAATAAGATATAGCTTCTTTACTAATCTCTTCTTTATTAACAGCTCTATTTCCCGGTTCCCAATAAACTATTAAATAAATATTTATTATTACTGCAAACACTAAAATTAAATATATTACAACTTTTTTCATAAATACCTCCTTTGTTAGTATTAATTTCCATAAATTATTTTTTTATACTATATTTCTTCTATTCTTCATATATATATTTTATAAAGGAGGTATCTATCCTTGATTAAACCAGATATTAATCTTAATCCTACGTTTTCTTATAATCTAACTCTAGAAATTAAAAATTATATTACTAAAGACACTGTAATAGTTTGTATTGGCACTGATAAATGCATTGGAGATTGCTTAGGTCCTTTAGTTGGATCCATATTAACAGAAAATTTTTTTCCACTACCTGTTTATGGGACTTTATCGTATCCAATTCATGCTTTAAATATTGATGAACGTTTAGATGAAATATATTCTAACCATCCTAATGCATCTATAATTGGTGTTGATGCTTGTTTGGGTGATGCGGAAGACATTGGAGATATTCGCATACGAGACTATGCAATACGCCCTGGTAAAGGAGTAGGAAAAGAACTTCCGGAGGTAGGGGTTGCATCAGTTATAGGTATCGTCGATTCAAGCGATAACTCTGAATTCTTTTTTTCACATAGTATAAGACTTTCTTTTATTATGAATATGGCTAAAATTATAGCTAGAGTATTTATTGAATCTTATAATTTAAATCGCGGACAATTTCCAATGGTTTAATCTTTAATCCACATTTTTCAGAAATACATGTCACATATTTAGTCTAATATTTTATTTGATGTGCCTAATTCTAAAAATAAATAACAGTCAAAATTCATACTTTTGACTGTTATTTATTTTATTATTCTATAAAAACTATTTGCTGTGAATTCATCTTACTATCTAACTTATCTATATAACCAAGTACTTTACCGGTCCCTTTAGCAACGCATTCAACAGAGTCCTCCGCAACAGTTGTTACTACTCCTGTTTTAAATTCTATAAGCTTATCTAAGCCATGTATTAGTGCTCCTCCACCTGTCATTAATATTCCTCTTTCTATTATATCTGAAGCTAGTTCAGGTGGTGTTTTTTCCAATACTCTCTTTACTGTTTCAACGATAATTTCTACAGGTTCTTTTATTGCATTTCTTATTTCTTCGGTGGTAATTTCCACTTCATCTGGTAACCCTGTTACAAGATTTCTTCCCTTCATCATACATGTTAGGTTTCTTGAATTTTTAAATGCTGAACCAATATTTATTTTTAAATCTTCAGCTGTTTTTTCACCAATCATTAACTTATATTCATTTCGTACATATTTTATTATAGCATCATCAAATTTATCTCCAGCCACTTTTATTGATTCTCTCACTACTACTCCACCTAATGAAATAACTGCAATATCACAAGTACCACCGCCAATGTCTACTACCATACATCCATTTGGTTTAGTAATATCTAGCCCTGCTCCAATAGCTGCTGCTAATGGTTCTTCAATTAAATGAACTGTCTTAGCTCCTGAGTTCATAGTTGCATCAATAACGGCTCTTTTCTCAACTTCTGTAGCTTGAGACGGTACACAAACAATCACTTTAGGGGCTCTAATACTACGTGTCCCACATGCTTTCTTTATCAATTCTTTTAACATCTTTTGTGTTATATCATAATCCGAAATAACGCCATCTCTCAACGGCCTTACTGCAATTATATTTCCTGGGGTTCTTCCTATCATTTTTCTTGCTTCTTCCCCTATAGCCAACAATTTATTATTATTTTTATTTATAGCTACAACAGAAGGCTCTTTTAATATCACCCCTTTACCTTTCATATAAACTAGTACAGTTGCTGTTCCTAGATCAATTGCAAGGTCTGTTCCTGTTCTCCAAAAGCACATTTCTTATTCACTCCTATAATACATATTAATACCCATGTTTACATGATTCTACTAATATTATATTATAGTCTTAATCTTATTAAGATTCAATAATTTTATATTTCATTCGTGTAGCATCTCCACCTCGAATATGTCGTTCAGCCTTATTTAACTCTAAAATTAGATGAGTTTCTTCTGCAATTTCAGGATTAATTTTTAACAGTCTTTCTGTCATATCTTTATGAATTGTGCTTTTACTAACACCAAAAACTTTAGCTGTTTTTCTTATTGTAGACTTTGAATCTATAATATACCTTGCAACATCTAATACCCTTTCTTCAATATAATCTTTCAAAATACCACTTCCTTGACTTTATCTTTTATTAATTTTTATATCATATTTTTGTATTTAGTTAGTTGTTTTTTTATTAGTCCTCCATTTAAATTAAAATGAATAATTAATTTTTACTTTTCATAAGACATCTGAAAGAAAATAACAAGTCAAATATGCAAAGTATATTTTTTATCACACGAGTGAAAATATGTTTTCCTCATAGCTGGCTATTAGGCAAGCATGCTGATGTAGTATGATACAAAACAAACTAGCATATTGACTGACTTATTATCTTTTTGAATATGCCTAATATTTTACTTAGACTTTAATGTAAAATACTTTTCAGGATTAACTTGTTCTCCTTTAGCATCGATTACTTGTAAATTTAAAAATTCTCCAAATACTTCTTTGCTAAATACCTTTGCAGTCTCTCCAACTTTTGCAATAACTTGATTTACTTTAACCTTATCGCCTTTTTTTACTAGTACGTTTTCATCAAGATTTCCATATCTTGTTTTTAATCCATTAGCATGTTTAATTTCTACAACTACGCCTTCTTCAACACCTGAATTTTCTACAACTTCTACTACGCCTTCTGCTGCCGCCTTAACTTCAGTTCCTATTTTTGTTTCTAAATTTACGCCTCTAATAGTTCTAAAAATACCCTCTTCCATCTTTACCGGTGTAGGATAAGTGTAATTTCTACTTTCAACACCATCTATAGGATTTGAAAACTTCACTATATTAGTTGTAGCTACTATAGTGGATTGCTCTGTCTTTGTTTTATCAATATTATTTTTGCTAGCGTCTGGAACATTCTCTACTCTCTCAGCATTGGGAATCTCATTAATTGTTTTTTCTTCATTACTAGAATTCAATGCTAAGTCTTTCTTTATATCTTCTGCCTTAGTGACTTCATTTTTATTACTAATCATTTTATAAGAAACAGTTCCAACAGTAACTATTATGCAAAGACAAAGGAATAAAGCGATATAAAATCCCTCCTTCCTAACTAAATTTCCGAATTTTTCTTTTAACTTTTTGTCCAATATGAACACCTCCTATTGTTATAATTCCCTTTTTATGAAAAATAATACATAAATATAATTTTTTATTGCATATTTTTTATAATCTAAAATTAATAATTTTTATTTAAATATTATTAATTTAGAGTATCTCCATTTTTTAATTTTCTAAACAAAAAAATAGAAGCAATATCTATTTTTAGTTACCTAAAAACAGGTATTGCCTCTATTTACTTATCTTATTAACTAATTATTGACAACTAATGTTGAAAATTACTCATTTTCTTTATGTTAAAAGTTCTTGGTTGCGCTCCGTGCTTTTTTCTATGTTGAAAAGCTCTTTATTGTGCTATCGCACTTTTTTCTAAGGCGAAATGATCTTGGTTGTGCTTCTCACTTTTATTAATGTGAAATGATCTTGGTTGTGCTTCGCACTTTTTCTAAGGTGAAAAGTTCTTGGTTGTGCTATCGCACTTTTTCTAAGGTGTATATTTTATTTCTTGAATTTCAACTCCACTATAGTAATGTTTAAGAATTTCTTCATATGTCGATCCATTTTTAGCCATTACATTTGCACCCCATTGACTCATTCCAACACCATGACCATAGCCTTTACAATTTATTCTAACTATATATTTTTCAAAATCAAAATTGAAATTTGTTGAATTTAAATTAAACAATTCTCTAAACTCAGTTCCTTTTATAGTCTCGTTTCCAATTTTAATTTCTTTTACACTTCCTGATTCAGTATAACTTTTAATTTTAATTAGCAATGCTAAATCTTTTTTTTCTACATTAGCAGTTGCATACTTTGTATTAATCTTATTTACAAATTCATTTATAGGAATTTCTATAGTTGATTTATATTTAGGTGCAATTTCTTCGCCTTTACTTTCTTCAGATTTTAAGTATGGTACATCAATTGAAAATACATCCTTTGCATCTTCTGTTTTACCTGAACTAGTCGCAAAAAACTGTGGATATTCTAACACTAAATCGTTATAAGTAAGAACTTGTCCTTTTGTATCTAGTACTGCTTTTTGTATCTTATTCCAATTTGCTTCTGCTTGTTTGCTACCCCATTTAGCCATTATTTCTTTTTTACTCATATATACTTGACAATTAGTTGTATCGCATATTTCCGCACCTTTATTTTTTGAATCTTTATCTGGATTATTCCTTTTATTCATATAAAATGTCCTTGCAGCTATTGCTTGAGCTTTTAAAGCTTCTTCATTAAAATTTGCCGGAACTTCACTTGCTACCACTCCCATAATATATTCTTCTAAATCTAGTTCCTCTACGCTATCTTTTTCTTTATGATAAAGCTTAACTTTGCCGTTAATTGGAAATATTATTTCTGAACTCTTCACTATATTTTCATTATTCAAATTAAATACATTAACGCTCTCTTTACTTACTGTTAAAAAAATCAACGGTAATATTATTAATATAGTAAAAATAATTAAAGTCATAATAACAATTATTTTTATACTACTACTAATTTTTATATTTGTAGTTTTCATATTAATTATTTTCATTTTTCGCCTCCTAAAACATGCACTATAAAGTATATGTTTTAGTTTTATTATTATGATAATTATGTTAACTCAAAAACAGCATATTAAAACTTCATTATGCCTTAGAAATAAAAATTTCAATGCATAATACACCGCAACAAATAAGATGAACTTATCTTTAAATTCGCACTAAATATCGTTCCAAATCACCCTTAAAAAAATAAGAGTCCAAATTTGAAGTTCAAATATTCAAATTTTATATTTGGATACTTGAACTTCCACAGCAAATGAAATGAGTCGTATTTCCTATATTTTTATTTTTGCTCTCAACTTTTTTATAATCTTATTCCCTGATTATCCATTAATTAAAAATATATCCCTAAATAAATTTAGGGAATTTAATCTAAGCCGATTAGTTTAGATTAATACCCTTTTATATTCTACCTATTTATTCTATAAATTTCTGCCCCTAGATTTCTAAATTTGTCTTCAATATTAACATAGCCTCTATCAATATGATAAATATCACTTATTTCAGTTTCACCTTCTGCTATTAATCCACTTAGTATCATTGCTGCTCCAGCTCTTAAGTCTGTTGCCTTAACTTCGCATCCTGTAAGTTTTGATACGCCTTCAATTATAGCAGTTCTACCATCAATTTTTATATTAGCACCCATTCTATTTAGTTCAGCAACATGCATAAATCTATTTTCAAAAACTGTTTCCGTAATAACACTAACCCCCTCAATTACAGATAATAAACTCATCATTTGAGCTTGCATATCAGTTGGAAATCCCGGATATGGAAGTGTCTTTATATCTAATGGTTTTTTAGAATTTCTTCCATCTACAATTATAGAATCATTCTTATAATCACTGAAAATAATTCCACATTCTTTTAATTTTTCTATTATAGGTCTTAAATGTTCTTCATTTACTCCATTAATTTTTATTTTACTATTTGTAATTGCTGCTGCTATCATAAATGTTCCAGCCTCTATCCTGTCGTATATAGGAGTATAGTTTATTCCTTTTAAGCTTTTTACTCCATCTATCGTTATTTTCCCAAGTCCTGCTCCATCTATCTTCGCACCCATCTTATTTAAGAATCGTGCTAAATCCCAAATTTCTGGTTCTTCAGCTGCATTTTCTATTATTGTTGTACCCTCAGCAAAAACTGATGCCATCATAATATTTTCTGTTGCACCAACTGAAGGAAAGTCTAGGTATATTCTACTTCCAATCATCTTTTTTGCTTTTACTTCTACAAAACCATGACCCATTATAACGTCAGCTCCAAGCAACTTAAATCCTTTAAGATGTAAATCTATTGGCCTACTACCTATGTTGCATCCACCTGGCAATGATAATTTACAATACCCAAATCGAGCGAGCATAGGTCCCATAATTAAAAATGATGCTCTCATTTTTCGCATAAGTTCTGCATTCGCATCCATTTCTACTATATTTTTTGTATCAATAGTTAATTTATTATTTAATTTTGAAATATCAACATCACAGTTTAATTCACTTAATAACTTACATATAACCTCAACATCTTCTAATCTAGGTGCATTATCTATAACTATAGGTTCCGGACACAATATAGTTGCTGCAATTATAGGTAAAATTGAATTTTTTGCACAACTTATATCAACTTCACCATTAAGTTCTTTTACACCCTTAACTACTATTTTCTCCATATTATCCTCCATATTGAATTGTTAGGCATCTGAAAAACAACCGTCCAAATATCTGACATTTATTTTATATCAGACAAGTAAATGAATTTTACTTCTAACAAACTATTAGCAAAATTTACTCCAAGAGCATAATACAAAATAATCTGTCACGGTTAGATTTTTTTGAAGATGCTTTAGTATGTTGCAAATATTATTGGCGAACCAATTATTATATGCAAACCAGTATTATACCTAATAAGTGCAAAATTAATTTTTTCTCCATTACTTAAATATCCTGTTCCTGTATAACCACTATTTATTTTTAATAAATTTGCTTTTTGTATATTATTTTCATTTATTAATTTATCTATAGAATAATTATTATCTAGCTCTTTTTCTTTGCCTTCATAATAAAAAAAGTATTTTGTATTTTCTGATTCTTGATTTTCTAATTTTCGAAGTATATTCTTTATATCTACTGTTGTGTATTTCGCACTTTTATTTATTAATGTGATTTCGACATAAGTATATTTATCTTCGTACCACATTTTTATATTAGTATAAAAATTATTATTAAATATTTCAAATTGACTTTTATTAATTTCTCTGTAGCTTCCATTTATATTATTATTCAAATTTTCTTTTATCCTAGCGCTTTCTTTTTCAATATTATTTTTTGTTTTATATTGAAGCTTTGCGCCATTTTCTTGAAATTCACTTATATTTGTTATATTTGTTTCTAAAACACTAAATGAATTTTTAGTATTGCCTCTTTCATTAGAAATAGCACCTATATTTAAAAAAGATAATAATACAAAAATTAATATACTGATTTTTATATTCATAGTAATACCCCCTAATTTATCTTTTTTAATTATCACCATCTCTTTCAATTTTTATTCTCTTTATATCGAAGTATATATATATAATATAAATTTATTAAAATTTTGTGATAGATTGTCAACATCTAGAATAAAAATAGCAAAAAATAAAGTGTACGTCTTTATATAGATTTTCTATATAAAGACGTACACTTTAAATTATTTTATTTATTAGCTTTTTTTAATATTAATCTTTGTTTAGCTCTAAGGAATGCTGATTCTGCTCTATCTTTATTAAACTTTCCAGCTTCCTCGAGCCTTTTCTTTGCCCTAATCATTGCTTCTTCTGCTCTTTTTTTATCAATATTTGCTTCAAATTCAGCTGCATCACTACATATTGTCATTTGATTTTCAATAATATGCACTATTGATGTTGAAATAAATAATTCATCTTCAATTCCTTGAGAATCTTTATATTTAGCAATACAAGGTATAGTACTCGCTATCATATTTTCATGATTTGCTAATACTTCAAAGTCTCCTTCTGCATTTTTTAAAAATACTTTTTCAACTTCGCCATTATAAACTTCATGATCTGGTGTAATAATTTTTAGTAAAAAGGTACTAGCCATTATTGCTCATCCCCTTAACCTAAGCTTTTTGCTTTTTCTATAACATCATCTATAGATCCTGCAAATAAGAATGCTGATTCTGGTAAATTATCATATTTACCTTCAAGAATTTCTTTAAATCCTCTTATTGTTTCTTTTATTGGAACATATTTTCCTTTCATTCCAGTAAATTGTTCAGCAACTGTAAATGATTGAGATAAGAATCTTTGTATTCTTCTTGCCCTAGCTACAACTGCCTTATCTTCATCGCCTAATTCATCTACACCTAAGATAGCTATAATGTCTTGTAATTCTTTATACTTTTGAAGAACATTCTTAACTTCTGAAGCTACTCTATAGTGCTCTTCTCCAACTATTCTTGGATCTAATATTCTTGATGTAGATTCTAGTGGATCTACTGCAGGATATATACCAAGTTCAGCTATACTTCTAGATAAAACTGTTGTTGCATCTAGATGTGAGAATGTTGTTGCTGGTGCTGGATCTGTTAAGTCATCTGCTGGAACATATACAGCTTGAACTGATGTAATAGATCCATTAACTGTTGATGTAATTCTTTCTTGTAATGCTCCCATTTCAGTTGCAAGTGTTGGTTGATATCCAACTGCTGAAGGTGTTCTTCCAAGTAACGCTGAAACTTCTGAACCTGCTTGAGTATATCTGAATATGTTATCTATGAATAATAACACATCTTGACCCTTGTCTCTAAAGTATTCTGCCATAGTTAAACCAGTTAATGCAACCCTCATTCTAGCACCTGGTGGTTCATTCATTTGTCCAAATACCAATGCGGTTTTACTAATAACTCCGGACTCCATCATTTCATGATATAAATCATTACCTTCTCTTGATCTTTCTCCAACCCCAGTAAATACTGATAATCCACCATGTTCTTTAGCTATATTATTTATTAATTCTTGGATTAAAACTGTTTTACCAACTCCAGCTCCTCCAAACAGACCTATCTTACCACCTTTTTGATATGGTGCAAGTAAGTCTACAACTTTAATTCCTGTTTCAAACATCTCTGGTTCAACTGCTAGATCTTTAAAGTCAGGAGCTGGTCTATGAATTGGATATTTTTCCTTTATATTTACTTCGCCACAATTATCAATAGGCTCTCCTAAAACGTTAAACAATCTTCCCAATACTTCTTCACCTACTGGAACAGAAATGGGATTTCCTGTATCAACAGCATCCATTCCTCTTTTTAAGCCTTCTGTAGCTGACATGGCAATTGTTCTAACTATATCGTCTCCAACATGTTGCTCAACTTCAGCTACTAATTCACGATCTCCCATATTAATATTAATTGCATTATATAAATTAGGAAGAGAATCTGAATCAAACTTTATATCTATTACCGGTCCAATTACTTGAACTACTTTTCCTATCTTTCCAGGCATAAGATACCTCCTTACTATTTTTGAGCTGCCGCTCCTCCAACAATTTCACTTATTTCTGCTGTAATAGCGCCTTGTCTAATTCTATTATATTTAAGTTTTAAATCAGACAATAAATCATTTGCATTTTTTGTAGCTCCATCCATAGCCGTCATTCTTGAACTTTGTTCACTACATTTAGAACTTAATAAAATACCTCTGATTTTTCCTTTTAGATAAATGTTAAGAGCATCTTCTAATACCAATTCTAAATTTGGCTCAATAAGACTTTTATTTATTTTGCCTTCAAGTTTCTCTATAGGTAAAATTTTATCTACTTTTGTTACTTGTCTAACTGGTGATATAAAATTAGAATACACAATATTTACCTCTGAAACTTCCTCATTGATATACATTTGAAGAGCTTTATCAAATATTACTTTTGCCTCTCTTACTGTTGGTAAATCTGAAATATCAACATATTCTCCTACAGTATCCAGTTGAGCCCTTTTAACATAACCAATTCCTCTGTTTCCAACTACGATAATCTTTGCATTGCTTTTTTTATTTCCAATTAAAGTTCCTAAGTACGATACTACATTACCATTGAATCCACCACATAATCCTGAATCTGATGTCATTACTACATATAATTTATTTTCACTTTTATTTCCATCAAAATAAATATTAGCACCATCCTCAGAAGCAGTTGTTGCAAGATTTCTTACTATTGGTTCAGTTGATTCAATAAATTTATTATTTACTAATAATTCTTTTCTAGATTTCCTCAACTTAGAAGTAGCAACAAGCCCCATGGCATTTGTAATTTTCTTTGTGTTTTCTACTGACTTAATTCTTTTTTTAATATCAAGAAGTCCAGCTGCACCCATGATTTCCACCTCCTAAAGAAGGGCATAGCTCAAATTTAAGCTATGCTTCTTGTAAAAATACCTTTTTGAATTCAACTATTGCTTCCTCTAACGCAGATTTTATTTCATCTGTTAAAGTTTTTCCTGTAATAATTGATTTTTCAATTTCTCTATAGTGCGTATCCATATATTCTAAAAATTCTTTTTCGAATCTTCTTATATCGCTAACTTTAATGTCCGATAAGAAATCATTAACTGCAGCATATAATATTGCAATTTGCTTTCCAACTTCCATTGGGCTATATTGATCTTGCTTTAATATTTCAACTAGTCTCTTACCTTTTTCAAGTCTTCTACTAGAATCGTTATCTAAATCAGATCCAAATTGAGAAAAAGCTTCTAGTTCTCTGAATTGTGCAAGTTCTAGTCTTAATGTACCACTAACTTGTTTCATTGCTTTAATTTGTGCATTACCACCAACTCTTGATACTGATATACCTGCATTTACGGCCGGTCTTTGTCCCGAATAGAATAAATCAGATTCTAAGAATATTTGTCCATCTGTAATTGATATAACATTAGTTGGTATATATGCTGTAACATCTCCAGCTTGTGTTTCTATAATAGGAAGAGCTGTTAATGATCCACTACCTAATTCTTTAGATAACTTAGCTGCTCTTTCAAGTAATCTTGAATGAATATAGAAAACATCTCCTGGATAAGCTTCTCTACCAGGTGGTCTCTTAAGCAATAATGACATTGCTCTATACGCTACTGCATGTTTAGAAAGATCATCGTATATAATTAATACGTCCTTTCCTTGATGCATAAAATATTCTCCCATGCTACATCCAGCATATGGAGCAATATATTGTAACGGTGCAGATTCTGCTGCTGTAGAACTTACTACGATACTATAATCCATAGCGCCCATTTCAGTGAAAGTATTCACTATATTAGCGACTGTAGATTGCTTTTGACCAATAGCTACATATATACAGATAACATCTTTACCTTTTTGGTTTAGGATAGTATCTATACCTATTGCTGTTTTACCAGTTTGTCTATCTCCTATTATCAGCTCTCTTTGTCCTCTACCAATTGGAATCATAGAGTCGATTGCTTTAATTCCTGTTTGTAATGGTTCATTAACTGAACTTCTATCTATTATACTAGGAGCATGAATTTCAATAGGCCTAGTTTCAGTTGTAATTATCGGGCCCTTACCATCTATAGGTATTCCTAATGCATTAACAACTCTACCAAGTAATTGTTCTCCAACTGGAACTTCAACTACCTTACCTGTTCCTTTAACGATATCGCCTTCTTTTATTCCCTTCTCATCTCCTAAAAGGACGCAACCAACGTTATCTTGTTCAAGGTTTAAAACCATACCGTATACGTCATTAGGGAATTCCAACAATTCCCCTTCCATACAATTATCTAATCCATAAACTCTTGAAACACCATCACCAATTGTGATTATAGTACCAGAATCTACTGTTTGAATTTGTTTTTCATATTTTTCTATTTCTTTTTTTATAATAGAAGTTATTTCTTCTGGTTTAATATTCATGGATTCACCTCTATTCCTTCTTAAGCATTAAAGCTTTCATTTCTTCTATCTTTGATTTAATAGTATCATCGATAACATCATTTCCAATTTTCACATAAACTCCACCTAGAAGGCTTTTGTCAACTTGAGTATCGAATATAATAGTTTTATCATACTTATCTTCAAAAGTAATTTTTAATTTTTCTAATTCATCTGGTAAAATTGGTATAGCAGTTTTAACTATACCTTTTATAATGTTTTTTCTTTCCAGATCTATTTTTTCCATTTCATTTAGTTTTTCTTTTAAATGAAGTATTCTATTTTTTTCAATTAATATAATCATAAAAGAAAATAAGTCATCATCAATTTTTCCTTTAAATAAATCGTTAAAGATTTCTTTCTTTTTTATCATATTAATTTTGGGATGTTTAAGCACTTCATAAAAATCTTTATTATTATCAAATAAATCACATATTTCTCTTAAATCGCTTAAATATTCATCAACTTTGCCATTTTTTTCAGCAATTTCATAAATAGCTAAGGCATATCGCCTATCTAAATATTCATACATATTATATACCTACCTTAGCAATAAAATCGCCTATAAGTTTTCTATGTGTATCTTCATCAATTTTTTGTTCTAATGCTTTAATTGAAAGTTCTAATGCTAAATCTACGGCTTGCTTTTTGATTTCATATTCAGCTTTTTCTTTTTCTCTTTCAATTTCTAACATAGCTCTTTCTTTTAATGAACTTGCTTCGTTCTTGGCATTGTCAATGATTTCTTCATAAACTTTATCGCCTTTTTGTTTTTGTCTTTCAGTAATCTTTTTACCTTCTTCTTTAGCAGACTGTAATATACTTTCATTTTTAAGCAAATACATTCTAGCCTTTTCAGAATCTTCATCTGCCTTGGTTAACTTCTCATCTACATAGTTTTGCCTTTCTGCAATTATTCCTTTTAGCTTATCCCAAAAGAAATGTTTCATGATCAGAATTAAAACAGCAAGGTTAACCCAAGTCATTATCGTTGTTGAATACTCTATTTCCATATTTTACCTATATCCTCCCTTCGGAGTCAATAATATTAACTCATGCGAATTCATTATTTACCCATTACCATAAATGCAATTACTAATCCATAAATTGCTGTTGCTTCCGAAAGTCCAGCTCCCAATATTAAGAAAGTCATGATTTTTCCAGATGCTTCTGGTTGTCTACCAACAGCTTCTGCTGCCTTACCTGTTGCTATACCAATACCTATTCCTGCTCCAATTCCTGATAATACAGCTATTCCAGCTGCTAGAACTCCTAAACTCATTATGATTCCTCCTAAAATAATAATAAATGGTTTTGTCTAAATTTTTAATGTTCTGCGGTTACTTTAATGTTAATCATAGTTAACATGGCAAATACGATCATTTGAATTGTTCCATCAAACAAATCAAAATATCCATGTACAAAAACTGGTAAACCGAATTGAGCAAACATTCCTATTGATCCTAGTGCATGATATACCAATTCTATTACAACTGTAGCTGCAACCATATTACCCATAAGTCGAAGTGACAAAGCTAATGGCAATATAAATCTCTCCATTATATTTATTGGTAACATTGCTACATATGGATGTGCCAATCCCTTTCCATAACCAATAATTCCATTTTTCTTAATAGCATTTACATTTACAACTAAGAAAGTAACTATTGCAAATGATACTGTTACACTTATATCTCGTGTTGGTGGTTTAATACCTATTAATCCGAGAAAATTCAAGACTAGTAAATAAATCATTAGTGTTCCTATGTAAGGTAAAAATGATTCATACTCTTCTCCCATAGTATCAACTGCGAGGTCTCTTATAGATTGATAAATTTTTTCTAAAGCCGCTTGAGTTTTACTAGGTTTTAACTTTAGATTTCTTGTTAATAGAAAAGCACCTATTCCTAAAATTAAAATAACAATCCATTGTGTTATTACGCTTGCTGTAATATTTAATGTAAAGTTACCAAATCTAAGGGAAAATATAGGTATAATGGTCTCCAACCTAAGCACTTCCTTTCCTATTTTTTATGCTAAAAACTATAAGCATTATTATGTAGTGTGTAACAAATCCTATGACATAAAATATCATAAAATTCATATTTTTTACGAAAGGCAATATAGTAATTATTATAAATCCCAGCCTTAAAAAATAACTAGCAATAATAAATAATTGTTTTTTTCCGTTTACTAGATATTTTGAAATAACATATCCACTAACAAAAAAATTTATTGCTGATACACTTATACCTACTAAATAGTTTCCTGCATTTGAGAAAGTAGAAATTATTACTATAATTAAAGCTATACATAATCCACATCCCAAATCATATTGTGCCATTTGTAGAAGTAGTTTATTCATCTCTTTATTCATATATAACCACCTTACCTTCATTTGAATTATTATATCTTTATATTTATCTTTAATAAAATACTATTTAAAGGTAAAATTAGCTATTTTTCTGTTTAAAATGAATCTATCTTTCATATACTATTAAATACTCAACTAATATGAGGAATATCTCTATTTCTCTTCATTTATGAATATTTTATTTTATAAACTTTCATTTTTCTGAATATTTTGAAATATGAATAAAGTTTATTTTATCCATGTTAACATTTTCATTCCATTATTTGTTATTAAACTTTAATAATACTATAATTTCGGGATAAACACTACTGTTTTTTGATTTTTTCAACAATACGTTTACTCATATCTTTTTTGTATTAGTGAATATATAATTTAATTCTTATTCAATATTTATTTTTTTATAACCCCATCAATATTATATATTATTATTATCCATGGTATTAAATTCTTATTTAAACCGTGTTACAGCTTAATTAAAACTATTTTTCTTTAAATTTGCATTATATATTTCTCTTTTTTAAGTTTATACTTAGTTGTATATGAATTTCTAATTAAGAAAAAGGTTACTATGATTATCCATCATAGTAACCTTTCTTTCAAAGAAATTCAAACTTCTATTAAACTCTTTCAACTATAAGTGCTGTTCCTAATCCGCCACCTATACAAAGTGTTGCTAATCCTCTTTTAGCATCTCTCTTTTCCATTTCATGAAGAAGAGTAACTAAAATTCTTGCTCCTGATGCTCCAACTGGGTGACCCAAAGCAATAGCTCCACCATTTACGTTTACTTTTGACATATCAAATTTTAAATCTTTAGCAACTGCTAAACTTTGAGCTGCAAAAGCTTCATTAGCTTCAATTAAGTCTAAATCATCTACTGTTATGTTAGCTTTTTCTAAAGCCTTCTTAGTTGCATGGAATGGTCCATATCCCATGATAGCTGGATCTAATCCCTTTGATCCATAAGAAAGAATTTTAGCTAATGGTTTAAGACCTAATTCTGCTGCTTTTTCTGCACTCATAACAACGAATGCTGCTGCTCCATCATTAATTCCCGAAGCATTACCTGCAGTTACTGTACCATCTTTAACAAAAGCTGGCTTTAATTTTCCTAAAGTTTCTGCTGTTGTTCCGAATCTTGGGAACTCATCTGTATCAAATACTTTTGGTTCTCCCTTTCTTTGTGGAATAACAACTGGAACTATTTCGTCTTTAAATTTTCCTGCTTTGATTGCTGCTTCAGCTTTTTGTTGTGATGCTGCTGAGAATTCATCTTGTTCTTGTCTTGTTAATCCCCATTTTTCAGCTATGTTTTCAGCCGTTTGTCCCATATGGTAGTTGTTAAATGCATCCCACAATGCATCATTTATCATTGTGTCAACCATTTTGCCGTCGCCCATTTTTTGTCCCCATCTAGCACTTTTTAATGCATATGGAGCTTGTGACATACTTTCCATACCACCTGCAACAATGACATCAGCATCTCCTGCTTTAATCATTTGAGCTGCTAAACTAACTGCTCTAAGTCCTGATCCACAAACTTTATTTATTGTCATAGCTGAAACTTCTTGTGGTAATCCTGATTTAATTGTTGCTTGTCTTGCTGTATTTTGTCCAAGACCTGCTTGAATTACATTACCCATGATAACTTCTTCAACTAATTCAGGTTTAACACCAGCTCTACTTACTGCTTCTTTAATTACTAAAGCTCCTAAATCTACTGCTGAAACATCTTTCAATGATCCACCAAAACTACCTAATGCTGTTCTTACTGCACTTACAATAACTACGTCTCTCATGTTTGACCTCCTAAAATCTTATATATTACTTTATTAACTTTCGTTAAGGCCTATTAAAAAAAATAACAAGTCAGTATACTTATCTATTTTACACCATACTACGTCTGCATGTTTACCTAATAGCTTACTATGAGCCAAACACGCCTCCTTGTCTGACACAAAATATACATCGCATCTTTAACTCGTTATTTCCTTTTATATGCCTAAATTATTAATATAATTTAATTATAACATTATTATTTCTTTTATCAAGAGTTAATTGTTAAATTTTAAACAAACTCTATCTTTTAAATTCTTCTACTTCTTTTGAACTCAAATTAAAATATTTCATTATAGCCTCTACTATTCTTTTAGAAGCTATCCCATCACCATACGGATTAATAGATTTACTCATTTTAGAATAAGCTTCTGGATTTTTCAGCAATTCATTTGCCTCATTTACTATTTGATCTATATCCGTTCCAACTAACTTAACAGTTCCAGCTTCAACTGCTTCAGGTCTTTCTGTAACATCTCGTAATACCAATACTGGTTTTCCTAAATGAGGAGCTTCTTCTTGTAATCCGCCTGAATCTGTCATTACCATAAATGATTTATTCATTAAATTATGAGTTTCTTTAGTGTCTAACGGAGACAATAAATGAATTCTTTCTTTTCCTCCAAGTCTTTCAAATACTACATCTTTGACAACAGGATTCAAATGAACTAAATATATCAACTCTACATCACTATTTTCTTCGACTATCTTATTTAATGCAATACAAATATTTTGAATTCCTAATCCCCAATTTTCTCTTCTATGAGCAGTAATCATTATTACCTTTTTACTGAAATCTATGTTATTTAACTCATCATTTTCAAAAATATAATTTTCTTCAACAGTATGTCTCATAGCATCAATTACAGTATTTCCTGTAATATATATATCGCTTTCTTTTATTCCTTCTCGGAGTAAGTTTTCTTTTGATCCTTTAGTTGGTGAAAAGTGTAAATCTGTCAAACTACCTGTTAATTTTCTATTCATTTCTTCAGGGAAAGGGAAATACTTATTAAATGTTCTAAGACCTGCTTCTACATGACCAACCTTGATTTGTTGATAAAATGCAGCTAATGAACCAGCAAATGTAGTTGTTGTGTCTCCATGTACCAATATCATATCTGGTTTTTCTTCTTTAAATACTTCTTCTAATCCCTCTAGAACTTTATTTGTAATACCTGTTAGAGTTTGCTTTGTTTCCATTATATTTAAATCAAAATCTGGTTTAATATCAAATAGTTCTAAAACTTGATCTAGCATTTCTCTATGTTGAGCTGTTACACAAACCTTAGATTCAATTTCTTCTCTTTTTTCCAATTCCTTTATTAAAGGTGCCATTTTTATAGCTTCTGGTCTAGTTCCAAAAATAGTAATAATCTTCTTTTTACTCAATTTACTGCCTCCCGTAATTCAGTTAACAGTTAACAATTAACAGTTGACAGTTAAGGTTGAAAACCTTAGGTTTTCTGACTTTTATTAACTGATATTATCTGTTAAAAATTATAAGTTAACTGCTATTATTCAAAAATTTAGATATGTAGTATTTTATATTTTTAATATATTAATAATTGTAGATTTAATTTAAATACTTAAATCTTATTACATTATCATGCATTAACACCGACTTGTTGTTTTCTTGAACATCCTTTAACAAGTACCGTCTCAAATCAACTGTTAATTGTTAATTTATAACTGTTAACTGAATTAATATCCTGCATCCTTTACAATTTTTAGAGAATCATCATTTTCTATCCATGAATCTACAATTATTTCCCTATATTCTTCTTTAGAATCTCTTATAACTACATATGCAATACCTGCATTAATGATTAATCGCTTACACATTGAACAAGAATTAGCATCCCTAACATATTCTTTTGCTTTTCCATCTTTTCCAACCAAGTACAATGTAGCCCCAATCATATCTTTTCTCGAAGCACTGATTATTGCATTAGCTTCACTATGCACACTTCTACAAAGTTCATAATGTGTTCCTCTTGGAACTTGAAGTTTTTCTCTTATACAACTGTTCAAATCTATGCAATTCTTTCTACCCCTAGGTGCCCCTGTATACCCAGTAGAAATTATTTCATCATTTTTAACTATTATCGAACCATAGTTTCTCCTTAAACAAGTTCCTCTCTCTAGAACCGTTTCTGCAATATCTAAATAATAGTTTTGTTTATCACGTCTATCCATTTTTTTATTCCCCCAAATCGTAATTCAGTTAACTGTTAACGGTTAACAGTTAACAGTTGTTATTTAAATATAGATAATTCCTTAAATTACCTATATTTAAATAAACCACCTCAAAAAATATTTCATCATTCATTATCACTTATAAATTGCAACTGTTCTTCTGTCACCGCTTTTAGGATTATATTAATTCGTAAACAATATACTAAAACTTAATACTATTTATAGAATTGCTTTATTTAGTTCCAAACAATCTATCTCCAGCATCACCAAGACCTGGTACTATGTACCCATGTTCATTCAATTTTTCATCTATTGAAGCTAGATAAATATCAACATCATCATGAGCTTTTTGTATAGCTTCTATTCCTTCTGGTGCTCCTACTAAACACATTAATTTTAAACTTTTAGCACCCCTATTTTTTAACATAGTTAAAGCATCTATTGCGGATCCGCCTGTTGCAAGCATTGGATCAACAACTATTATATCTCTTTCTGCAATGTCTTGTGGTAATTTACAGAAATATTCTACTGGTTGAAGTGTTTTTTCATCTCTATATAATCCAATATGTCCAACCTTAGCTGCTGGAATTAAATTAAGTACTCCATCAACCATTCCAAGCCCTGCTCTTAAAATGGGAACAACCGCCATTTTCTTACCTGCAAGCATCATGCATTTAGCTACAGCTACAGGAGTCTTTACTTCAACTTCTTCCATATTTAAATCTCTTGTAACTTCATATGCCATTAACATAGAAATTTCTTCTACTAATTCTCTAAAATCTTTTGAACCTGTTTTTTCATTTCTTAAAAATGCCAACTTATGTAATATTAATGGATGTTTTATTTCTATAACTTTACTCATTATTTATTCCTCCAAGATTAATTTTTATTTTTTTTATTTACTATTATACTTGTTTTCAATTTCCGAAATTTTATCTATTCTATTTTGATGCCTATCGCCTTCAAACTTAGATAATAAGAAAGTTTTAACTATATCTAAGGCTAGACCTGTTCCAACAACTCTTTGCCCCATAGTTAATATATTTGCATTATTATGTTCTCTAGTTGCATGTGCGCTAAAAGTATCTGAGCATAATGCTGCTCTAATTCCCGGAACTTTATTAGCTGCAATACCAATGCCTATTCCAGTGCCACAAATTAATATTCCAAATTCATATTCCGCTGTTGCAACAGATTCTGCTACTGGTAGCGCAACATCAGGATAATCGCAAGAATTAGTTGAATACGTACCAAAATCTTTTACTTCGTACTTTTCATCCTCTAAAAATTTAATAATTTCATTTTTTAATTCAAATCCACCATGATCGCATCCAATTGCAATTTTCATAATAAAATCATCCTTTCTACATTTATACCTCTATAATATCAAACCCAGCAGCCTTATTTAATCTATTCATAATAGCTACTCCTACACCCTCTTCTTTATATCCTTCTGCTAAAATCAAATCTGCTCCTAAATCATCACATTTTCTTAAAGCTTCAAATAAATTTTTAGCAACTGTTGATAAATCTACTATACTTCCTAAAGCTATGCTTATCCCCTCAGTATATTCACTAACATTTTCTTCAACAGTTAGGATGCATACTTTTTTACCTTTTTCTATACTATAGTGTACCATTTCTCTTATTTTTTCAACAGTTTTTTTTCTTTCTCCAGAAATTATTGTAACTTTGGCATTAGGTGCATAATGTTTATATTTCATACCTGGAGCTTTTGGTTTAAGATTTTCTCTTGGTTTTTGCATTATAGCATTATCTATTTCAATTCTTGAATCTACTTCTCTAAGCATATCTAATGTAATACCACCTGGTCGTAAAACTATTGGTGGAGTTACAGTACAATCAACTATTGTCGATTCTACTCCTATATCACTTTTCTCTCCGCCTAAAATGCAATCCACTTTTCCATCTAAATCTTCTATGCACCGTTGAAAATCTGTCGGACTCGGTCTTCCACTTATATTAGCAGATGGCGCTGCAATAGTTGTATTTGATAATTCAATCAGTTTTCTCGCTATTTCATTATCAGGCATTCTAATTCCAACAGAATCCAAATTAGCACTTGTTACATTTGGTATTATATCCTTTTTTCTTAAAATTATTGTAAGTGGCCCAGGCCAAAATTTGCTTATAAGTTCATTGGCTACTTCAGGAATTTCCTTTGCATATGCTTCTATGTTTTTTGATGAAACATGAATAATTAACGGATTATCTTGTGGTCTCCCTTTCGCTTCGAATATTTTCTCGACTGCTTTTACATTAAGAGCATCAGCACCCAATCCATAAACTGTTTCTGTTGGAAACGCTACAGTTCCTCCATTTTTAATAATTTCTGCCGCTTCTTCTATTTTATATTCATCTTCTTTAATATTTTTAATTATACTAACCTTAGTTTTCAAATATTTTCCTCCTTTCTTAAGTAGATAAGTGAGAGTCCAAATTTCAATTTGGTTCCTCGAACTTAGTTAACTCGTGTATACGAGTTAACTTCCTTTAAAAGCTATTCGGTATGAATCAGTTAAGCAGGCATCTCAAAAGTGAGAATCCAAATCTTGTATTTGGTTTCTCGAACTTTCCCTGTGGGCATCTATGATTTGATGATGATCGCTTACTCTGTGAGTCGAGTTTCCTAACCTATTTAACTAGTTCACTTCTTTCAAATACTTACTAAACTATAAATTGCCCCCTTGCTATCTTTATATTCTGTATGCTTTCATCAGTATAGATAGCTTTAACACAATTCTTATATATTGAGTCTAATAATAAATATTTTTTTAATCCCCCTCTTTTGATTATTTGAAAATAATAATCTCTTTTAGGGTTTTGTTGTTTAACATCATTATATTCTTTAGCAATTTGTGGATACCTCTTTAAAAAATTTTTATCTATTGGTCTTAATCCTTTGTTTTTAAAAATTATACTTGTTACTAAAACTATTTCTAAATCATACTCTGATTTATTAGTATGCACCAAGGCAACTTTATCGCACATAATCAAATGTTCCTTAACAAAAATACCTGTTTTAAATATTAATTTATTGTTCCAGCACCTATATTTCACCTTATAAGAATTTATTTTAATTATTATAGCTATTACTATTAACAAATCAATAAAAGTCATATAACTCATATAAAATATTGTTGTTAATCCAGTTACTATTAATACTATAGGAAGAGTAATCAAAATCATAACCATCATAATTAAGAATATTTTGAAATGTGATTTTTCTTTTTTTATAGCCATATATATATCCATATTCAATCCCCCAATTACTTTTAAGAAATATGAAAGAAAATATCGAGCTAAAGATGTAATGTATATTTTAAAAATAACAATGCAATATATTTTTTTGATAGTGCCTTATCTATTGTGAGAATATGATATTGTAATATTCCATAAAATAGACTAGTATACTGACTTATTATTTTGAATATGCCTAAAGCCCTACATAGTTAATGTAAGGCTTTCTTGAGTATTTTTATTACATTTGTGTATTTCCCATCAGTTTCATTTTCTCAGCTTGATCTGCTGTAATAAGCGAATTTATCATCTCATCAAGATCTCCACTTAAAAACGATTCTAACTTATATAAAGTTAATCCTATTCTATGGTCAGTAACTCTTCCTTGTGGATAATTATATGTTCTAATTCTTTCACTTCTGTCTCCAGTTCCAACTTGACTCTTTCTATCTTCAGCTATTCCAGCTGATCTTTCTTTTTCTGCTGCTTCATAAAGTCTTGATTTCAAAACTTTCATAGCTTTTTCTTTATTTTTTAATTGTGATTTTTCATCTTGGCATGAAACTACAAGTCCTGTAGGTAAATGAGTAATTCTAACAGCTGAATCTGTAGTATTAACGCATTGTCCTCCGTTTCCTGAAGCTCTAAATACATCTATTCTAACATCCTTATCTGCAATTTCTATTTCAACGTCATCAACTTCTGGCAATACTGCTACTGTAACTGTTGATGTATGAATTCTTCCACTTGATTCAGTATCTGGAACTCTTTGAACTCTATGAACTCCACTTTCATATTTTAATTTAGAATAAGCTCCACTTCCTTTAATCATAAATACAACTTCTTTAAATCCGCCAAGATCTGTTTCATTCAAACTCATGATCTCTACAATCCACCTTTGAGTTTCTGCATATCTTGTAAACATTCTAAATAAGCTATATGCAAATAATGCTGCTTCTTCACCACCTGCACCTCCCCTGATTTCAACAAATACATTCTTCTCATCATTAGGGTCTTTAGGTAGTAATAAAATTTGTATTTCATTTTCTAGTTCAGCTTCTCTATTAGTGAGATCAGTTATTTCTTCATTTAACATTTCTCTCATTTCTCTGTCGCTTTCACCATTTAGCATTTCCTTATTAGCTTTTAAATCTTCGGTTACTTTTTTATATTCTCTATAGCTATTCACTATAATTTCTAAATCAGAATGCTCTTTACAAAGCTTTCTCCATTCATTTTGATTTTGCATAATTGATGGATCACCAATTTTAACTGATAATTCATCATATTTATTTTCTATAAATTCTAATCTATCTAATAACATTTAATCACTCCGTACTTCATTTTTCATATTTCTACATTATATCACATTTTGCGTCATATTCAAAAAATAACAAGTTAGATTAAACATCTAACTGTTAACATTATTCTAAGTAACTACAAAAATCCTGCCTTAAATCCAATTACTACTCTATCAAGGCTAGCAAAATCCTTAATTACTTTTACATGTGTAAAATTACTTTCTTTCATTAATAATCTTACTTCTTCCGCTTGATTATATCCTATTTCAAATGCTAATATTCCATTATTCTTTAATGTCGCTTGGCTTTGCTTGATTATTTTCTTATAAAAATCTAATCCATCTATTCCTCCATTTAGAGCTGTATGAGGTTCATACTTTTTGACATCATCCATAAGATTTTCTATTTCTTCTTCCTCTATATATGGAGGGTTTGAAACTATTATGTCATAGCATTTTTTATTTTCTATAACTTTTTCTAATAAGTCACTTTTTATAAATGACACTCTACTTTTTAAATTATTTTCTTTTATGTTTATTACTGAAACTTTTTCCGGAATAGGATAATTATCTATCAAATCCACTTTTATATTTTTCCTTAAATGAGCTAATGCTATACCAATAGCACCTGAGCCACAACACAAATCACATATATGTTTTTCTTCATCTTCCAGTATATTTTTAAGCACTTCTTCAACTAATATTTCTGTATCACCTCTAGGAATTAAGACACCTTCCTCAACATAGAAATCAATCCCCATAAACTCGCACTTATTTAAAATATATTTAACTGGCATTTTATTTCTTCTCTTTTCAATTAAGTTAAAATATTTTTTAGTACATTCCATGTTAACTTCTTCTTCTCTATGTGTAATTAAATATACTCTATTCTTTTCAATTACACTTCCTAATAATAGTTCTGCATCTAATCTTGCTGTATCAATTCCACTTTCTTTTAATGTAGCGGTACCTGTATTTATTAATTCTTCAATATTTTTATTAGAATCTTCGATTCCTTCTGCTGCCTTTAATGATGCAATAGCAACTTCAATTTGTGAGTCATCCGGTTCTTTTGTCGTTAATAATTGTAATTTAAGCCCTGGATATGCTATTATTTTAGCTAACATCCCATCATTTTTTCCAAGCCATTTTATAAGTTCATAGCTAATTCCTGTGACTATTGGTATGAGTATTATTCTAAGTACTAATCTTTCAACAATTCCACCCCAACCAGTAAAAGAAAATATTGCAATACTAACAAACATTACTAAAAATAAAAAGTTTGTTCCACATCTCGGATGTAATCTTGATTGTTTCTTCACATTTTCTACAGTTAACTCTTCCATAGATTCATAACAAAATATTGTTTTATGTTCAGCACCATGATATTGAAAAACCCTATATATATCCTTCATTTTGCTTATTAGAAACATATATAATATAAGAATTGTTATCCTTATAGCTGCTTCAATTAAATTTAACATAACACTAGAAATCCCAGTATTTTTAAAAACTGATGCTATACCTGTTGGCAATGCAACAAAAAGCCCAATCGAAAAAATAAATGAAATAAACATAGTTATACCCATTAATATATCATTAACTCTGTCTCCAAATTTATTATCTAACCATACTTCAAATTTTGAAGGTTCCTCTATTTCTTCTTCTAGAAATGCCGCTGAATAATTTAATGATTCCATTCCAATTTTCATTGAATCTATTAAAACAAAAAAGCCTCTAAGAAAAGGTATATTTAATACTGGATATTTTTTTGTTATAGATTTATTATCTTTGAAATCTATTTCTATATTTCCTTTCGGAGTTCTAACAGCTGTTGCAAGGCTTTTACTTCCTCGCATCATAACGCCTTCTATAACAGCTTGACCTCCAACATCGCATCTTTTCATTAATAAAATCACTTACTCTCTTATATTATTTTCTGTATATTTGTAATAACAATCTCCACATAATGATTCATATTTAATATCATCTTGCTCGTCAATTGCAATTTGTTCTCCTTCAAATACAAACTTATCATTTATTTTTCTTCCATTAAATATAGCTTTTTTACCACATGAACATATTGTTTTCATTTCTTCTATACTGTGAGCTAATAACAATAACCTTGCGCTACCTTCAAATCCATCTCTTTTAAAATCAGTTCTAAGTCCATAACATATAATAGGTATATTAATTTTAACTGCAATTTCAAATAATTGATCTATTTGAGTACTTTTCATAAATTGAACTTCATCCACCAATATACAGTCTATTCTTTTATTTGCTTTTAAATAGTTATCAATTATTTCAAAAATGTTATCATCTTCTAAAATCAACAAATCTACTTGTCTATTTACCCCCAGCCTAGATACAAGCGTATCTCCACCTTTATTGTCAATCTTAGGTTTTAAAATAATCACTTTCATTCCACGCTCTTCATAATTATAAGCAACCTGCATTAAATGAGTCGACTTACCTGAATTCATAGCGCCGTATCTAAAATATAATTTACTCATTCCTAAATCCGCTCCTTTTAGGTATCATATTCGATTATATCATTTAATACTCAGCATAAAAAGATATTTTTATATTATTAATCCTATTTTAGGCACATTATCTTTTAGTCTTTAAATTATACAATTTATTATTGACGCTAAAAATCGACTATGCTATAATTTAATGGTTGTTATTGAATAATTAACATAAGTTTATATAATTGAAAGAGGTGAAAAATAATGAGAGAAGGCATACATCCTGAATACCACAAAGATGCAGTGGTTAAGTGTGCATGTGGAAACACTTTCACTACTGGTTCTGTTAAAGAAGAACTAAAAGTTGAAATATGCTCTAAATGCCACCCATTCTTCACTGGTAAACAAAAAATCCTTGACATCGGCGGAAGAGTTGATAAGTTCAAAAAGAGATTCAACCTTGATGAAAAGTAAGAAATTTTGGGAAAGACATTGTCTTTCCCTTTTTCTTTAAATTTGTGAATATATAGATGCGCAAATCAAAAATTTTCTTCATTCATTTTGAATTAAAAATTCCAATGATTTTTTAATTCAAAATCATATAACTAAACATTTATTCTTGGTTATATATATTTAGTTAATTTAACTAAATATTAATAGTTTATCGTATTTAAATCATATACTAAATATGATAAACTATTTAGTATAATACAGTGGAAATGAGTGACTTTCATGAAAAAAGTTTTAATTTTAACAACATCTACAGGACAAGGACATAATCAAGCAGCTGCTTCAGTAGCTGAATCTTTTGAAAATGATGGTTATGAAATCATAAAAATTGATTTTCTAGCTAAAAATAGTAAAATTCTTAATGATATAATTGTAATTGGATATGAAATTTTAGCTTCGAAATTTCCAAGATTTTATGGATTATTTTATAAGCTAACCGATATAAAATTAACTAATAACTTATTGAAGCTTCCTTTTTTTCTTGCAAAGAAAAAAATATCAAAGCTAATAAATGAAATTAAACCTGATGTAATTGTTGCCACCCATGCTCTTAGCATTAGTGTAATTTCAGACTTAAAAAAGCACGGATTAAAAATACCTTTTATTTTAATAGTTACAGATTTTAAAGCTCATTATATATATGTAGATTCTTATGTTGATGCTTATATTACTGGAAGTAATTACACTAAACAATCATTAATAGATAGAAATATTAAACCTGATAATATATATCCTGCAGGCATTCCTATAAACAGCAAATTTTATACAGAAGTTACATTGCTTGATGATTTAAATGATGATGAGTATTTTAATTTGTTACTTATGAGTGGAAGTCTTGGATTAAATACTATATTTATAGTTCTAAAAGAGTTATTAAAAAATCCAAATAAACTGCGAATTACAATAGTTTGTGGTAAAAATGATCATTTGAAAAATAAGTTAACAAAATATTGTGATAATAATCAATTTCAAAATAAGAAACTTCATATATTAGGTTTTACTAAAGATATATCTTGTTTAATGGATTATTGTGATGTAATAATATCAAAGCCTGGTGGTTTAACTGTTACAGAATCCATAGTTAAAAATATTCCCTTGATTATTCCTTTTGCTATCCCTGGTCAAGAGAATGAAAATATAGATTTTCTTACTACTAAAGGATATTCTATACATGTTCAAGATTTAAATGAAATTAATGAAACAGTAAATTATTTGATAAAAAATCCAGATGAATTATCTAAAATGAAACTTAACCTTAAATTATTATCTTCAACCTATTCGCTAACAAAGATTGTTGATATAGCAAATAATTTAATCTCACCCAAATGAAAAGATGACCAATAAACTCTTAATGGTCATCTTTTATTATATAAAGCATATTTTAATAAAAATAACAAATCAGTATGCTACACATTGCATCTTAGACTCTTTATTTTCTTTTATATTCCTTATATTATTTTTTTAAATAAGTATTTATAAATTCTTTGTTATCAACGTTTTTAGACAACATATTAATAAGGTTCTCTGTAACATTATCTCCATTTCCATCTCTATACATTGTTTTTCTGATGGCAAATGATACTTCTAATTCCTCTTTAGATACAATTAAATCTTCTTTTCTAGTTCCTGATTTATATATATCTATGGCTGGGAAAATTCTTCTTTCTTGTAATCTTCTATCTAAATGAACTTCCATGTTCCCTGTTCCCTTAAATTCTTCAAATATCATATCATCCATTCTCGAACCCGTGTCTACAAGTGCAGTTGCAAGTATTGTCAAACTTCCACCTTCTTCAATATTTCTTGCTGCTCCAAAGAACTTTTTAGGCATTATAAGTGCACCTGGATCAAGTCCACCAGATAATGTTCTACCTGTTGGATTTATTGTTAAGTTATAAGCTCTTGATAACCTAGTTATACTATCCATAAGAATGAAAACATCTTTCCCTTGTTCAACCATCCTCTTAGCTCTTTCTAGAACCATTTGAGCTACCTTAGCATGGTTTTGTGGTTCTTCATCAAAAGTCGAATAAACTACGTCTCCATTTATAGATCTCTTCATATCGGTAACTTCTTCTGGTCTTTCGTCTATAAGTAATACTATTAATTTAATATCAGGATAATTTATAGATATATTTTGAGCTACCTTTTTTAACAAAGTAGTTTTTCCTGCTTTAGGAGGTGCTACTATTAGCCCTCTTTGTCCCTTACCTATTGGACAAATTATATCCATCAATCTAGATGATAAATCATTTCTATTAGACGTTTCTAATCTAAGTCTTTCTTTTGGATATATAGGTGTTAAAGTTTCAAATGATTTTCTACCTGCGGCTTTTTCTGGATGTTCCCCATTAACTTTTTGAACAAATAAAAGCGCCTTAAATTTCTCAGTTTCTTTCGCTCGCCTTACCTTACCTTCAACCTCATCGCCTGTTCTTAAATTAAACCTTCTAATTTGAGATGGAGAAACATAAATATCTTCACTGCTAGTCAAGTAATTTTTACATCTTAAAAAACCAAAACTGTTGTTTTCTAAAATTTCTAAAATCCCTTTTTCAACATCAGATTCATCTATCATTTCTTTTAATTGTTCTTTTTTTTCCATGTTTTCAGCATCAGTAGTTGCTGTATTTCCTTCTATATCATTATTTACTTTTGTAGCCACATTATTAGCTGATCTTGAAACTTCATTACTCTCTCTTTTTACTGTTGTATTTGGTATTAATTCTTTTCTTTCAGGTTTTACTGTTGTATTTGGTATCAATTCTTTTCTTTCAGCTTTTACTATTGTATTTGGTATCAATTCTTTTCTTTCAGCTTTTACCGTTGTATTTGGTATCAATTCTTTTCTTTCAGCTTTTACCGTTGTATTTGGTATCAATTCTTTTCTTTCAGGTTTTTCTACAATTTTAGGAGCTATATTTTCTTTTAATATCACACCATCTTTTTCCACAAAATTAACAGGAATCTTCAATATCTCTTCTATTAATTCACTCTTTTTATATTTAGATATATTTTTAACACCTAAACTTTTAGCAATGTCTTTTAAACTCGTTAAAGTCATGCTTTCATATTCTTGTTTTGTCAAGTTTGCACCTCCAATTTATAGATTATAAATCTATAAATATCAATTCTTTTATTATTTTTTCTATATATATCGGAAATTTTAGCAGCAAGATAATTAGATGTGAGATTATATTTAAGAATGTTTAAGTAATACTATTTATAAGATTCTTATTTTTTTACTTAATTCAACATATACCTAAGTGTTGATATTAGATATATTTTTAAAATAACAAGTATGATTCCAGTCTATTTTGATCATATACCTAGAAGTCATAATTTGTTCTTTATAATTACATATAATTTTGAACTGGTAAATCATTAAGATAAACTTACCAGTTCATGTGAATTGCTATATTCAAAGCCTATTATATATTAAATTTCATCATAAAACAAATTTATTTTGATTTATTTTCGTCTAATGCAGCTTTAATAAAGCCCACAAATAATTTATGTGGTTTGTTTGGTCTTGATTTCAATTCTGGATGGAATTGAACAGCTACGTACCATGGATGATTTTCAACTTCAACAATTTCAACTAATTTTTCATCAGGACTAGTTCCCACAATTTTCATTCCAGCTTCAATTATTTGTTTTCTAAAATCATTATTGAACTCATATCTATGTCTATGTCTTTCATAAATAACTTCATCTTTATATACTTCATAAGAATTACTATTTTCATCTAGTTTACAAGGGTATAATCCTAGTCTCATTGTACCGCCAAGATTTTCTATATCCTTTTGATCTAACATAAGATCTATTACAGGGTATTTTGTATTTGGATTTATTTCCGAACTATTTGCATCTTCATATCCTAATACATTTCTTGCATATTCAATAACAGCACATTGCATTCCTAAGCAAATTCCTAAAAAAGGTTTCTTATTTTCTCTTGCCCATTTTATCGCTGTAATTTTACCTTCTATTCCCCTGTCTCCAAATCCACCTGGCACTAAAATACCATCTACATTTTTAAGTAATTCATTAACATTACCATTTTCAAGACTTTCAGCATTAATCCATTTAATTTCAACATTGGAATCATTAGCATATCCACCATGACTTAATGCTTCAACTACTGATATGTATGCATCATGTAATTCAACATATTTACCAACTAATGCAATTTTAACATTATTCTTAAGGCTCTTTATTTTCTTTACCATTTCAATCCATTCTGAATTATCAATATCTCTACATCCTAAATTCAGTTTTTCACATACCAAGTTATCTAAGCCTTCATCATGTAACATTAACGGTACTTCATATAAATCTTCTGCATCAAGATTTTGAATTACTGATTTTCCGTCCATATTACAAAATAATCCTATTTTAGCTTTTAGATCTTCTGATATTTCTTTTTCCGCTCTACAAACTATTATATCTGGTTGAATACCAAGACTTCTTAATTCTTTTACTGAATGTTGAGTAGGTTTTGTTTTTAGTTCTCCTGCTTTCCCTAAAAATGGCACTAAAGTTACATGAATAAAGCATACATTTTCGCTTCCTATATCACTTTTTATTTGTCTTATAGCTTCTAAAAATGGTTGTGATTCAATATCTCCCACAGTTCCACCAATTTCAGTTATTACTACGTCAACATCTCTTTCTTTAGCTACCTTATATACTTTATCTTTAATAGCATTCGTTATATGTGGAATTACTTGAACTGTACCACCAAGATATTCCCCTCTTCTTTCTTTAGCTATAACTGATCCATATATTTTACCAGTAGTTACATTTGAATTTTGAGTTAAATTTTCATCTATAAATCTTTCATAATGACCTAAATCTAAGTCTGTTTCTGCTCCATCATCAGTTACAAAAACTTCTCCATGCTGATAAGGACTCATAGTACCCGGATCAACGTTTATATAAGGATCAAATTTTTGAATAGAAACTTTTACCCCTCTATTCTTTAATAATCTTCCAAGTGATGCAGCTGTTATCCCTTTACCTAACGATGATACAACTCCACCTGTAACAAAAACGTATTTAGTGCTCATATTTATCCTCCTATGCATTTTTTAATATTAGTATTGACTTAATTTACAAACAGTGATACAATAGATATCACCTCATAAAAATATATTATGGGTTATTTGTGTTTCTAAATAACATAAATATTATAATATCACATCTTAACCTTAATATCTATCTTTTTTTTATAAATTCGTCATTTCATTTTTTTCTATATTATTTTCTAATTCAAAATACTTTTGTCTAAAAAGTCTATTTACTAATAATTTTTCTTCTGCTAATCTCAAGCTACTGCTTATACTTTTAGATGTCTTTACCTTAAATATTTCCTTAATTTTATCAACTTCTAAACAATGATTATTTTTTAAAATTAGTAGTAATATATATTTATTATCTCTATTTTTTAATAATTCAATAAATCCATCTTCATCAATCCCATAATACTTACATATATTATCTAATATTTTTACATATTTTAATTTAGTTTGCATATTTATTCCTCCTATTTAAATTATGTCCCTCCACCTCAAAATTTAATCACTCTGATTTTATTCTTTTATTATGTATTGAAATATAGATTTATAAATAAAGTATTTCTTGAATATCCCCAAATTCCTACACTTTTGATATATTCAAGAACTAGAAATGAGGAGCTTATTTTTCTAAAGTGTTGCTTGAGATGATTTAGATGTTGGCATTTCCTTAGTAGAAACTCACATCTAAATCCTCAGAAATCGCAACAAATGCATGCCCCTTATTTGAGTAGGATATATGCTCCAGTCTAGTTTTAATTTACCTTTATATCAATAGTTAATTTGGTTTTTAATGTAGTTTGATCACCTATTACTAATAAGTAAGTAGCATTTATAGTTCCGCCCTCTTCATTTATATTAATATCAAGCTTTTTAGTATCTATCTTAACATCCAATACGCCATATGGTGTTTTATATAAGGATACTGTTCTCTTATTATTTTCAAATTCCATCTTAGTTTCAGTAGTTCCTTCTCTTATTAAATCAAAAGAATTTTTTCTTATTATTATAGTAGTTTTTGTTCCTTCCATTCCTGAAATTTCCGTTTCGTTGTATTCTGCTTTAAACCCATCTTCTATTTTATAAAAATCACCTGGCGTTACTACGCCTATCATATCTTCTTCCTCATTTAAGACAGTACTATCAACAGTGATAATTGCCTTTTTATCCATAATTTACCTCCAAATTTTGTATTCATATTAGTTTTAATAATTCTAGTTATAATCGAGCATTGAGTATTGATAATTGCTACATATATAGATACTCACATTGTAAATCACACTTATACTTGCCAATTAATTATCAATGCTCAATAGTTAACAATTGAGCATTGATAATTAGCACTTTTAAATTACCAATTTAATTGATGAATAAATAAAAATTTGCTCAAATTTATCTATATAAAATAAACACTTTATTTATTATTTTATTGAAATAACACCTAAGCTTTAATTAATAATATACTTATCCAGTTCTTCTTGAGTCATAGCATTAACATCTTTAGTTGCATTAAACTCAGTTGAGAACTTGCCAAATTTAACACGAACTAATTCTTCATCTCTTCCTTTACTATATCTAGTCGCTAATCTACAAGCAAATACCAAGTCATCTTCTGTAGGATTATTACCTTCTGGTATTATAACCATTGCGCCATTAAATTTAGAAGTAAAAAACATCATATCTTTATTATTTAATAATTGTTTTATTTGTTCTCCTTCTTCTCCAGTCCTTGATACTATTATTTTAGTCTTATTTTCGCTTGCAAAATGTCTCCCATACTTTAACAAGTGTATATCCTTTTCTGTTACATCTTTTTTTGTTTCTAAAATTTCTTTTAATCTAATAGAATAATTAGGTTCTGTTAATTTACATCCGCCTGCTGGAGACGGATAATCCTTTATGCCCCACTTCTCAGCCAATGCCATTTGAGGTTTTCTATTTCTTCCTGAATAATCCAACAATTTTTCTCTATCTACTAGTCCATCAATTTCCATTTGAGTTTCTTTTAAATTTTTCGCGCATAATGGCCTTAGAATTTTATCACTAAATCCAGATTGTTTTTTTACTACATCTAATGCAGATCTATTTTGTGACATAGGTCTTTGATTCAAAACTTCACCTGTAATAATAAAATCCGCATTAAATCTTTCAATCAATTCACCTGAATATTTCATCATCATAGAATGACAATCTATACATGGATTCATATTTTTACCCCAACCATGCTTCGGATCTCTAACCATCTCAAAATGTTCCTTGGAAAAATCTATTACTTCTAATTGTATTCCTATTTGCTTTGTCATTCTTTTTGCATTTTCTTCGTTAAAAAAATATGATCTAAAACAAATTCCTATTACCTCTATACCTTGTTCTTTAATTAGTTTGGCTGCTAAAATACTATCTAATCCACCTGAAACCATAGCTAATGCTTTTGTCATCTTGTTCCTCCTAGTTAAATATACTCTTTAATATTTCCACTATTTTAAATTTTATTTGTATATCATTTTTGTTATTTTGTTTATCATTATCATCATTTTGTTTATCTAATTCCTCTGATTTATTTCCATCAGAATTTAATTTCATTTCTAAATTTAAGTTATTTTTTGTTGAATTTATTTTTTCTTCTGTTTTATCATACTCTACTTCTGCCTTAGACTCGTCCACAAAACATAATGGTGGAAACATTACACACCACCAATTTCTGCCTTGTCCATCTCCTATGATTATTCTAAATGCTTCATAATTACCTTGTGGTAAAGTTATATTCCCATAAGACTTATCCGGAAAATTTTCCCTAGATAGCTCAACTTGTATTCTATATTTATAATTATTATCCTTAATTACTTCTTCTGCAAGTCTTTTAACTTCTTGCATCCTATCTTTTATGATTTGCCTGGATTCATCTAACGATTGCGAATCATTTAAATAAGGATATAAATAATCTATAACTTTATTTTTAACCTTTAACTTTAAATTCTGGTCTTCTTCATTATCGCTATTTGCAATAACGTGAAATCTTATTAATGAATCTTTCACATCATCATAATTAAGATTTCTAATTTTATCTTCATTCTCAGTACTTTTTCCTAATCCACTTAAATTACTTCCAATATTTTTACTAACTTGCTCTTGGATGCTTGTACATCCTTGAAATATACTTATACTAACACATATCAAAACTATAGAAACTATTTTTTTTACTTTCAAACATTTTTTCATAAACAAACCCCCTTGTAGTTGAATTATTACCACTTGGAGGTTTTTTATGCATTTACTTTAAATTAAATTGTTCTTGTTATAAATACATCTTTATATTTTATCTTCATATTATCATAGCATATTTGAGCTTTTAGCATATCATCAAAAAAAGCAAAAACAGTAGGGCCACTACCACTCATCATCGTACCAATAGCACCATTTACTTTAACTTCTTCTTTAATATTTGTAATAACCCTATGTTTTTTCAAAGTTACATTTTCCAATAAATTCTTCATATTATTTGCTACAAAGTAAATATCATCATTTTCCATTCTTTTTATTAATTCCTCTATCCTTGGATGGAAAATCACTTTTGATAAATCAAAATTTTTATAAACCTCTTTAGTTGATACTCCAAAAGGTGGTTTTATTAAAACTAAAATCTTATCTTTAAATTGTTTCAATTGGGTAATTTGTTCTCCAATGCCTTCACATAATGCTGTACCACCATTTATACAATACGGTACATCTGCTCCTAACTTTAATCCCAAAGCCTTTAATTCATCATCATCTGCATTTACGTTGAATATTTTGTTCATAAGTTTCAGAACACCAGCAGCATCAGTACTTCCACCAGCTAATCCAGCTGAAACTGGTATATTCTTAATTAATTTAATATCAACTCCATCATCAATAGAATAAGTTTCCTTAAATAACTTTGCTGCTTTGTATGCTAAATTCCTTTCATCTGTAGGAACATAGTGTTTATTGCAATTTAACTTTATGCCAACATTGATTTTCTCAATTTCAATTGTGTCATATAAATCTATAGTTTGCATTATCATTCTTAACAAATGATATCCATCATCTCTTTTTCCCACAACATCTAAGGCAATATTTATTTTTGCATAAGCCTTAATCTTCATTTTCGTATATCCTTTCCTTGCATTTTAACAATATTTTATCATAGGTGAAAAACCTTGTCTAATTTAAGTTAAGTTTCTACAAAAATATATTTGTTATTCTCAATGTTGGACTTAATGTTAAATTCAATATCAACTAATTTTGTTTTCTTCATAAACTCTTGCTTTTACTTCTATACAGTTTTATAACTTGCATTTAGAGTATCGCTTTGATTTATTTGTTCTTCTTTTATGAAATCTAAAAGCAAATCTAATTTTTCATAAAATACTACAATTATATCATCTTTATTACTTATATCTATAGCATATTTTAATGCCTCTACTTCATCTAAGCATATCTTTAAATTTGCATTTTTGTTAATCTTTAATATAGCTTTTTCTAATAATCCTGCAATCTCTCCAACTTTTCTGCCACGTCTGTCTTTATCTTCTTTTATCACTATTTTATCTAAATTATTTGCACATATTTCTCCAATTGCATATCCCACATCATTCTTTCTATCTCCAGGTATGCCAATTACACCAATTAAACCATTTTTCCCTTTTATCTTTTTTAACGAAGATATTACTGCCTTATACCCCTCAATATTATGAGCATAATCTAAAATAATTTTTCTATCACAATAATTGTACATATTAAATCTTCCATTATTATATTCATTATTTAACTTAAAATCCAAGAAGCCTTTTGAAATCATGCAATAATCAACTTTCAACCCTATTAACCCACCACATGCCGCCATTGCATTTTCAATATTGTATTCTAATTTTCCGTCGTAAGATATAGGTAATTTTTTAGTTGAAATAATTTCATACTTTTTATTTTTATTAATTACACAAATCATATTATTCTCAATAAATATTGCTATTTTACCATTGGCAATATTTTCTTGTATTAGTTGATTTTCTTTAGATTTTGAAAAATAAATCTTTTCAGCTTCAAATCTATTAATTACCGTTTTACTATATTCATCATCAGCATTTATAACTACAAACCCATCTTTTTTTACAGCTTCTCCAACTAATGCCTTTGTGAAACTTAACTCTTCAATAGAATTAATTCCATCTAACCCTAAATGATCATTAGTTATATTTGTTATAATTGCTACATCTGCAAAATCATATGCTAGACCTTTTTTTATTAGTCCACCTCTAGCAGTTTCTAATACAGCTACATCTACATCTTTATTCATTAGTATTGTCTTTGCACTATTAAACCCTGAGTCATCGCCTTTATGTATACACTTATCATTTAAATATATACCATCAGTACATGTCATACCTACGATATTTCCCATTTTTTTTAGTACATGACTTATTAATCTTGTAGTGGTGGTTTTCCCATTAGTTCCAGTAATAGATACTACAGGTATACTTTTAGGCTTTTCATCATAGAGCATTTCAAGTATTGCTTTTCCCACATTACGCTTTTTACCTTCTGAAGGATAATGATGCATTCTTATTCCAGGTGCAGCATTTATCTCCATTATAATTCCATTACTTTCTTTAATAGGGGTTTTTATATTTCTTGTACAAATATCAATTCCACATATATCTAATCCCAAAGTTTTAGCTGCATCTATACAACAATCTATATTTTCTTCGCAAATTTCGTCTGTACAATCTATTGCAATACCACCAGTTGAAATATTTGCATTTTCTCTTAATAATATTTGTTCACCCTTTTGTGGTATATAATCTAAATTCAATTTCCGCTTTGAAAGGCATGCAGTTAGTTCTGAGTCAATTTTTATTTTTGTTAATGCCTTTTCATGATCATCTCCTCTTAATGGATCTTCATTAAGAATATCAATTAGTTTTTTCAAGTTATCTGTTCCATTACCAATAACAAAGGGTGCAAGTCTTAAAGATACTGCCACTACTTTATAATTTACTACGCAAACTCGATAATCTTTCCCTTGAAAATATTTTTCAATAATAATATCATTTTGACTTTTTCGTAAATTAATATATGATTCAACTAATTGTTTTTGATTTTTTATATTTAGTATTACTCCTTTACCTTTATTTCCATATTGAGGTTTTAATACTACTGGGTATCCTATTCTTTCGGCTTCCTGTAATAAACCAATTATGTTAAATACCTTATTTCCTTCTGCTACAGGAATATTTTGATTTTGAAGTAACTGTTTTGTTAAAAGCTTATCGCAAGAAATGTCCACACTTACGCATTTAGTTTTATTTCCTATAGAAGCTTCTATAACTCTACTCATTTTCCCATACCCTATTTGATATATGTTACTATCTCCAAGCTGCATAACTGGAAGACTATATTCTTTTGCTGCATCACAAATTGCTTTTGTAGTACAGCCCATTCTTTCATTTTGTAATATACCTTTTATGATATCTATTCTTCCTTTAAAATTTATAGGAAGTTGTTTAATTAAAGAATCTATTAAATCAACAGCTACATTAGCTACCTCATTTACAGTATTTTTATATTCATATTGTGCAATAATATAGTATCTATCACCTGAAACTTCTCTTGCTTTCCCATAAGAAACATCTATTCCTAAATTATTTTGTATTGCTATCATTATATGTTCACAAATATGTGCTAAATAAGTTCCTTCTTGAAGTCTTTTTACAAAGCCTCCTTCTTCGTCTATCCCACATCTATGTTTTTTCAATTCAGGTATCATATTAACAAGATTGAAATTAAAATTAGGTATTTCTTTACTAGGTATCTCAGAATATCCTTCTAAATCAACATCAATTTTTATGCACTTTTTATGAGAATAAATATTTTGTCCTTCATATATTCTCTTTTGTATTATCTTCATGATTAAATTTTTCCTCCTCAAAAGGTGACTTTTTTATAAGATTAAATTTATTTCCATCAGTTAATATATGCAATTTCACATTATGCATACTTAAAATATCCTCTGAACGTAATTCTGAAACATTCGTGTATGTTATTGCGCTTCCATCAATAAAATAAACTGCGCCTTCTCCTATGACTTCTATTACTCCAGATTTATTAACTACTATTCCAGTATTTTCATCTATTCCTATTCCTAAAATTTCTGGGTTTTGTGCAATTCCTGTTAATAATCTTCCAATCCTTCCTCTTTGAGCAAAATGTTGATCAATTATAACATCTTTAATTAGACCTAATCCTGGAGACATTTTTAATGTACATTTTCTTGGTGACTCTTCATCTTTTCCTTGAACTATCATCGTATCACTCATTACAGATGCTCCAGCAGAAGTTCCTACAATAAAGGTACCTTTATCACATGCTTCTTTTAAAGCATTATAAATTGAAGTTCCACCAATCAAACTTGTTATTCTTAACTGATCTCCACCAGTAAAAAATATTAGTGATGCCTCTTTTATCAGTTCAACATTTGATTCTTCAAATGCATCAATTCGCTCGCTAATATCTAATATTTTTA
>JAKBFR010000071.1 GCA_021837545.1 Bacillota bacterium
GTAGTAATTCTTTTGAAATTTGCTTTTCCAAATCAAGAAATAATTCTGGATTTCTAAAAAATTCTGTTACATTTATTGTTATAAAATCTAAAAATTTTTGTTTTTGCTCAGGATTATTTTTTATAACTTTTGAATATTCATCTAATGTTTTTATTCCAACTCTAGTCATCAAACTATTTATTCTTCTATTAAGTTGTTCTGGTTTATATGCTGATAAATTTATTCCTAATTCTTTATGAACCCATTTATGAAATTCATTAAAATCCATGTTTCCTCCTATACCCCTTTTACTATTTTTATTACTTTACTAGCTATTTCATTAAGTGGAACTACTAAATCTACTTTTCCAGTTTCAAATGCAGCTTTTGGCATACCATAAATTGTACATGTAGATTTATCTTCTGATATTGTTACACCACCACTATCTTTTATATTACTAGTTCCATCAGCACCATCTCTACCCATTCCCGTTAAAATTGCTGATATTAAATTGCCTCCATATACCTTTATAGCAGAATTAAATAATTTATCAACAGCTGGTCTTACACCCCATATTGGTGGCTCTTCATTCAAATGTATTACATTATTTGAACCAACTGTCATATGTTTACCACCTTTAGCAATATATATTGTATCTTTGCTTATCTTCATTCCTTCTGCTGCTTCTAGTACTTTCATATTGCAAGCTTTATCTAATCTTTCTGAAAAAACTTTTGTGAATCCTTCTGGCATATGTTGAACTACAAAAACTGGAACTCCTAAATCTGATGGAAGTTTTGTTAATACTTCTTGAAGCGCCTTAGGGCCACCAGTAGATGCACCAATCACAACCGCATCTATCTTTTTATTTTTAGGCACAATCACTGCATTATCACTTTCTTTTATTGTAGTCACATTATTAAATGCAGTCTCAGTATTAGATTTATAGATCGTTTTATTATTTGTGCTACGAATCCTTTTGCTTGAATTTACATTACTTGTTATACTTTTAATTTCCTCTATTAAGTTTTTTTGAACTTTTATTATATCTAAAGAAATACTTCCTGATGGCTTAGTTATAAAACTGATTGCTCCATTATCTAAACAGTCTAATGTTAATTCTGAACCTTCTGTTGTCGCACTACTAAGCATTAATACTGGATAATTTTTCCCAAGTCTTTTTAACTCTTTAAGTGTTGCAAGTCCGTCTAAATCTCTCATATGTACGTCTAATGTGATAAGATCTGGATTATATGTATCTATTTTTTCAACTAATTCTCTTCCATCTCTTAATTTAGCTATAACTTCAAAACTGTGTTCTGACTCTATCATATCTGATATTGCCTTTCTCATAAAAGCAGAGTCATCAACAACTACAATCTTTATTTTATCCATCTATACCACACCTTTCCTTATAATTCAATGATTCCAAGACCCACTACTTTAAGTATTACTTTTCCATCATTAGCTTGGAGAATCATAGTTCTTCCTTTGTTTCCTCCTGTTTCCTCAGCAACCATTGGAATTGATTTATCTTTTAATGTTTTTTTAACTGCCTCGGCATTTCTCTTTCCAATATCGCTTATTATACTTTTATCAGAAAAATTAAACATCGAAGCTCCTCCTGCAATTTTTGCTATGAGGTTTCTCTTTTTACACCCTTGTTCCTCCATTTTTTCAATTAGCAGTGGAATAGCTAAATCTGCAAATTTCATGGGGTTTGTATTATTTTTAAATTGAGTACTATCAGGAAGCATTATGTGAGCTAATCCTGCCACTTTAAGGGTCTTATCATATAAAGCTATTCCTATACATGATCCTAATCCTATTGTCATTATTGATCCTGGATCTAATACTAAATTCAAATCAGCTATTCCAACCTTTATATCTGTACTTACCATTTTTACCCCCTAGAAAATATTATCTTCATCCTCTGATGATAATATTTTTTCTAAATCTAATAAAATAACTATATTATCTTCTAATTTTATTAATCCTGCAATGTATTTTCTATCTATTGTAGTTGTTATTGCCGGTGCTGATTCCATTAAATCGCTATTAACATCTCTTACTTCATAAACATTTTCTACAATAATTCCAAATTTATTTTCTTTTCTTTTTACAACTATTATTTTTCTATTTTCACTTTCTTTATCTTCTCCAAAATTAAACTTTCTTGATAAGCTTATTATTGGAAGTATACTTTGTTCATGGTTTATTACTCCTTTTACAAAGATAGGCGCATCTGGGAGAATTGTCGGTTCTTGATAACCCAAAATCCTTTCAACTTCTTTTATATCTGTTGCGTAATGTTCTCCATTTAACGCAAATATCAACATTTTAATTTCATTATTTTCCATTACTCTTAGACCTCCTATAAATTAAATTTATCAATTGCAATTTGACCACTTTTATCTATATATGCTTGTACATTTTTAATTGATTCTTCTAACATTATTTGTTTTTCTCCAAAGCAAAAAATTGTATTATTATACGCTATATCAGCCATAATGCGACCTGTTTTAGAAACCTTCAATATAGTGTTAACCCCAGCTGCACTTCCTACTGCTTTTAATTTTATTTCAGAACCAGCACTTAAAATACCTCCTCTACAAACAGAATTGTCACCAGTAAATTCTATATTATTTAATGCTGTTATATTGGAAGTATATTGTCCTTTGCCTGTTATAAAAACACTTCCTGATGATTCTATATCAGAACCTTGCGCATACGCCAAATAAATATTTATTGGGATTATTACTAAAGTTTCCATCTCTTCTATTTCTTCTTCTAATATTTCTTTAAACTCTTCTACTTCTCTATTATTTTTTATTTTTAATGGTCCAAGTCCTAATAATTTATTTATTATAAATGTAGTTATATCACTATGTTGAACGCCTTGGGACATATTATAATTTAAAATACTTCTTGATAATTTAGGAATTAACTTAAACTTATTTTCTATTAATATTTTAAGAATTTCACCATATTGCTTCATTCCCAATAAATTATTTTCATTTATTTGTTCCGCTGCAGACCCCAAATCATCTATAATATTTTTTAAACTAATTAAATTATCTATATATTGTCTTCTTTCGACGTTTTCACTTCCAGCAGTTATTGTTGAGTTTAACACATTTCCCTTAATAGTAATTTCTCCTAAAGCTTTTACTACTGCTGATTCCACATTCTTTCCAACATGAAGTTCATTTCCAGCTTTAACTTCCATACCCTCTGAAATAACTCCAACTACCTCTACGTTACCAACAAAATCTATATTTCCACTTTTTAAATCAACTTCATCTACTTTATATAGCTTGTTTACAGTAAATTTATTCCCACTAAATGCAGGCTTTCCCTCTGTAGTTGCTATAATTTTATTATTCTCAAGTTTACATCCTTCTCCTGTTTTTAGTGTAACTTTCTTAGTTGTTTTTCTTTTTATTGGCATACCTAATACGTCTATGCCATCACTACCTACTTTACCTGGTATTATTTCCCCTATAATATCTCCTATATTTACATTAGAAATTGAATATCTATTTCTATAGTCTACCTTTTGTTCTGAATCCTCATGCTGTATTAATTCCTCTGCATCTTTAAACAGAGTCTTAATTTCATCAGGAATATCATTTTGAACTGATAATCCTTTAGCTATTAATTTGTTGTTTACGTTATTCTCATTACATATATTATTAAGTTCATCTTCTATAATCCCATATCGAATACCTTTACTTTTTAGTAATTCTTTTAATTCTATTAAATCATATTTAGGTGGATATTCTTCACCAACTTTTTTCTTTGTAATTGTCAAATTCTTATGATATTCTTGATCAACCAATTCATATATATGTTTTGAAATAGAGCTTATATTAATATAAGCTTCCATCTTATCGTTTGTAACCGATATATCGATGTTTCTCATAGGTTGAATTTGTTCAAATTTATATTCAATTTTGTCTTTACATGTCACTATGGTTATTAAGTCACTTTTTTCTCCATTAACAAACAGATCCACGCCCGGAGATGATTTAATTGTAATCATCTCATCGCTATTTTCAGACTCAGTTATTATTATTTTCCCAGCTTCTACTTTAGCTCCAAATACTTGTTTCTCTTCTATCTTTTGTTCTTTCTCTATTATTTCTTTTTCTTCAAGTTTCATCTCAGTATTTTTGTTGTCATTTAATATTTCTATTTCTACTTTTCTTTTAAAAAATCTCTTTTCTTCTTTAGTTACCCTATATTTTAGAGCTTCTTTAGAAATAGTCAATTCTGCTAATGCTTTTTCGATGCATTCTTCTAAAGATGTTCCAGAAAATTTCATATTCATAAATACTCCCCCATAAAATACTTCTCTTTTCAAGTATACCACAGCATAGTTTAATTTTATATCCAAATTTATATTAATCCACAATAAATTACATTAAATTACAATTAAACCTATTTAGGGCCATTGCCCATATATAGGTTTATCTCATTATTGTATTCTTTAAACAATTTTCTAATAATACTGTTATTAGGATCTAGATTTGTATTATTCACTGAACTTATAGGCAATACCTTGGGAGATGTACCTGAAATGAACATTCCATCTAATTTGTCAATATCTGAATATTTATACTCTACTTCTTTGACCTTAATCCCAAGTTTCCCTGCTATTTTTATAATTTCTCCTCTTGTTACCCCCGGTAATACTGCTTTTAGAGGTGATGTTAAAAGTTCATTATCTTTAACCATAAATATATTGGATTTACTGCCTTCTGTTATATATCCATTTTTATCGACTAATATAGCCTCATAGGCATTTTTATCTTTTATCTCACTATTTACCTTTTGCCTAAAATTTTCGTTAACTATTTTTGCGTTAGGATTTTCTCTTTCTCCGAAATATAATATTGTTTTAACACCGTGTTCATACATTTCATCACTGGGATATGAATGCTCAACAAAAAATATTTTCAATATTTTTTCATGTACTCCATAGGTTATCTTTATATTCCCTTCAAATTTATTTTCAGTTTTGATTAAATCATCTATTTTCATACTTATATCTTCATAACTCAATCCAAAGTTTTCATTAATTAATTCAAATGAATTTTTCATTCTTTTCAAATGATTCTCTAGAAAAATTGGTTTTCCATCTATAACTCTAAGTACTTCATAAATTATTTTATCTTCCATATTTATCACACCTCTCTACATTTATTTCCACTTTAATATTTCTATATCGTGTTTTTTTCTATAATTTATTAAATATGGCTTTCCAACTAAATCTAATAATGGTTTATCTGATAGGGAATCTGAAAACATATATGACTCTTTAAAATTCACCTCTATTTTTTCATTATTAAGAACCTCTTTTAGTCTTCGTACCTTTTCTTCACCCTTACAATTTTCACCTTCCATTTTCCTTGTAAAAATTCCATCACTAAAATTAAATTTAGTTCCTATTATTTTATCAACCTCTTTTATATTATAAAATTCATTAATATAAAATTCCGGAGATGCTGAGATCAAATATATATCGTACCCTTCGTTCTTAAGTTTCTTCATCATTTTTAGTGCATCGTCATATACTATTGTTTTTAACTTTTCTTCATAAAAACTTTTCACAAGTTTTGATAAATCCTGTTCTCTTATTCCATCTATAAATTTTAAAAACTTCTCTTTTACTGTTCTTTCATCATATATTCCTAAAACATACATACTTCCGCCATATATAGCTCTAGGTAAAAAACGAATATTTCTTTTATCGTTTTTTATTACATATTTAAATAATTCCATTAAAGTTTCGCTTTTAGTAATAGTATAATCTATATCAAATATAGCAAGTTTTTTCAAAGTATGATGCCACCTTTTTAATATAATTTTTGTTTTAAATCCTAATATTTAATTCTTAACACTCACGCTTAATATTTAGACTCTATTCTAAATATTAAGTATTCAGAGCTAAATATTATTATAGATACCCAAATTTAAAGTTATACTTATAAGTTGAATTAAATATGCAATTTATAAGTATTATTATCAATATTCAACTTTCAATTATTGAGCATTCATCACTAAATATTGATAATTGATATTATATTTAATATCTACTTTACTTAGACGTTATCCTAAATTAGAAATAAGGGGGGCTTGCTTTTGTGGAATCTTCAGTAACTGGAACAAATGCACACCCCCTTATTTCGGCAGATTATACTCATAAGTATGATTTTGACCTTTAATTTATTATTTGATTTTACTTAAAAATGTTGAGATTCTATCTATTCCATTTTCTATTATGCCCATAGATGTTGCATATGATAATCTTATATAATTATCTAATCCAAAACCAGTTCCTGGTATTACTGCAACTTTTTCTTCTTCCAATAATACTTTTGCAAAATCCACTGAATTATTAATTACTTGTTCTTTAAAAGTAGTATTTAAATATGCTGATATATTAACCATAATGTAAAAGGCTCCATTTGGTTTTATAATAGATATTTGACTCAATTTTTCCAATTTATACAGCATAAAATTTCTTCTATTTTCGAATTCTTTTATCATATTATTTAAATCTTCTATCGGTCCATTCAATGCTTCGATTGCAGCATATTGTGCCATAGTATTTACATTTGATGTCATATGACTTTGAATACTAGTCATAAGTTTAGTTATTTTTTCACTTGCAGCTACATATCCCAATCTCCATCCTGTCATCGCATATGTTTTAGATACACCATTGATTACTAGTGTTCTTTCATATGCATCTTCATTTAAAGATGCTATGCTTATATGTTTTTCTCCATCGTATATCAATTTTTCATAAATCTCATCTGAAATAATTAACAAATTATGTTCTTTAGCAAAATTCGCTATTTCTAATAATTCTTCTTCATGATAAATAGTCCCCGTTGGATTGTTAGGACTGTTTATTAATATTGCTTTGGTTTTATTTGTTGTGGCTTTTTCTAAATCACATATTGTATATTTATAATTATTTTCTTTAGATGTTTCTACATATACCGGAACTCCATCAGCCAACTTTACCAATTCAGGATAACTAACCCAATACGGTACTGGAATTAATACTTCATCTTCTGGATTTAAAATAGCCATGAAAGCATTAGCCAAACATTGCTTAGCACCTGTTGAAATTGTTATTTGACTTGGCTTATATTCTAAGTTATTATCATTTTTAAATTTGTTGCATATAGTTTGTTTTAATTCTAATATTCCTCCTGCTGGAGTATATTTAGTTTTACCATCATGCATTGCTTTTATAGCTGCCTGAATTATATTTTCTGGTGTATTAAAATCCGGCTCCCCAGCTCCAAAACTTACTACATCAACACCTTGACTTTTTAATTCATTAGCTTTAGCTGTAATTGCTAGTGTAATTGATGGATTAATATTCCCCGCTTTTTTAGATAATTGCATTGCTTTATTCCCTCCAGTTTAGACATTTTGAAGATGCCTTAATTCAATTGTAGATTTTTGTCACATAATAAAAATATATCATTAATATATTAAATTGTAAACAATATGAAATACATAAATAAAAGACCTTAGTAATAATTACTAAAGTCTTTTATTTTACCTGATGTCTAGCGGTTCTAACACTGCATCTAGATGGCAGCTAAGAACTGCACAACCCTAGACATTGTGCCCCTTAAGGTATCAGTTCAATTAAATTCAGCTGAAATATAAAATCCCACCTGAAAAGGTTCACTTTATTCTTCTTCGCCAACTAATTCATCTTGATAATAAGCTGATACTCTATCAAATTCTTCTTCATCAGGAACTACAAGTTCCTCATCATCAAGTCTAAAAAGATAAACTGAATCTTCTTCTGGATTTTGAGCTAAGTAGTATGATTTTTCTTCAAACTCAAATTCATCAATTATAGGACATGTAACTATATTCCCATTTTCATCTTCTAAATCTATAACGAAGTTTTCTTCGTCATCATTACATCCACATTCACATTCATGATCTTTATCATGGTCGTGTCCACCACAGCATTCATGTTCATGGTCATCATGATTATGTCCACCACATCCACAATTACCTTCTTCACTATTACATCCGCATTTTTCTAAATCTTTTTCCATCTTATAACCTCCTTTAGGTTGCATTATCTAAAAATTTAACTTTTCAGATATATCAATTAATTTTACCCTTAAATACTTAAAATTGCAACGCAATTTTGATGAATGATTAATGATGAAAAATGAATGATTATAGATTAAGAATATTTATAACTTTCTTAATTTTTGAGTTACTACATTAAAAAAGAGCCATTCTTTTTTCAAAGAATGACTCTTTTCATTGCGCAAATTTAGTTATTTATATTTTATTGTTGATTAGCTAATTTCTTGTATCCTTCTAATCTTTCCATAGCATCTTTTTGAGTCTTTTCAAATAAAGCATCTGCTGCTTCTGGGAATGCCTTAGCAAGTGAAGAGTATCTAACTTCTCCCATTAAGAATTCTTTGAAGTCTGCTGTTGGTTCTTTTGAATCTAATGTAAATGGATTCTTTCCAGCATCTTTTAATTCTGGGTTGAATCTGTACATTTGCCAGTAACCACAAGCAGTTGCTCTCTTAGCTTCTTCTTGGCTGTTACCCATACCAATTCTTAATCCATGATTAATACATGGTGCATAAGCAATTATTAATGATGGTCCTTTATAAGCTTCTGCTTCTGCAATAGCTTTCATAACTTGGTTCTTATCAGCACCCATGTTAATTTGAGCTACATATACATAACCATAACTCATAGCCATCATTCCAAGATCTTTCTTCTTAGTCTTCTTACCACTTGCAGCAAACTTAGCGATTGCAGCTGTTGGTGTAGATTTAGATGATTGACCACCAGTGTTTGAGTAAACTTCAGTATCTACTACTAATATATTTACATCTTCTCCAGTAGCTAATACATGGTCAACTCCACCGTATCCGATATCGTAAGCCCATCCATCTCCTCCGATGATCCATTGTGATCTCTTAACGAAATAGTCTTTTTCTGCTAATATTTCCTTAGCAGCTTCAGTATTAGATGCTTCTAAAGCAGAAACTAATTTATCAGCTCTTTCTCTAGTTCCTTCACCTTCATTTACGTTGTCTAACCAATCTTGTAATTCAGCTTTTGCTGAATCATTTGCAGCTATAGCAGCTTCAGCTTTTTGTTCAATTCTTTCTCTTATAGCTTTAACTCCTAAGAACATACCTAATCCATATTCTGCATTATCTTCGAATAATGAATTAGCCCAAGCTGGACCATTTCCTTCTTTATTCTTAGTATATGGAGTTGAAGGAGCAGATCCTCCCCAGATTGATGTACATCCAGTTGCATTAGCAACCATCATTCTATCACCAACTAATTGAGTTATAGCTTTAACATATGGAGTTTCTCCACAACCTGCACAAGCTCCTGAGAACTCAAGTAATGGTTGCTCAAATTGGCTACCTTTAACTGTCTTCTTGTTCATTGGATTCTTCTTAGCTGAAACTTCATGCATTAAGTAATCCCAAGCTTCTATTTGATCATGTTGAGATTCTTGTGGTTTCATAACTAATGCTTTTCCTGGTGCTGGACATACTTGAGCACAGTTTCCACAACCTGAACAGTCAAGTGGTGTTATACCCATTGCATACGCTAATGGTTCTTCTGTCTTTAATCCCTTAGCAGCTACTGCCTTAGTTGCACTTGGTGCAGCATTCTTTTCTGCTTCAGTTAATAAGAATGGTCTTATAACAGCATGTGGACATACCATTGAACATTGGTTACATTGAATACATTTTTCTGAATCCCATTCAGGAACATTTACTGCAATTCCTCTTTTTTCGAATGCTGCAGTACCATTTTCAAAAGTACCGTCTTCCATTCCTGCAAATGCTGAAACTGGAAGTTGATCTCCTTCTTGTCTGTTCATTGGAATAACTATATCTTTAACAAATTTTGTAGCACGCTTAATTTCTACTACTTCTTCATCTGCAATTGTTTTCCATGCTTCAGGAATATTTATTGCAACAATTGATTCAACACCCTTATCAATAGCAGCGTTGTTCATGTTAACTACTTTTTCACCCTTCTTACCATAAGAAGATACAACTGAATCTTTTAAGTATTTAATAGCATCTTCAACTGGAATAACGTTAGCTAACTTGAAGAAAGCTGATTGCATTATCATGTTGATTCTTCCACCAAGACCAATTTCTTGAGCAATTCCTACAGCATTTAAAGTGTAGAACTTAATGTTGTTGTTTGCTAAGAATCTCTTATATGCTGCTGGTAATTTTTCTTCTAAATCTTCTGGAGTCCAGATAGTATTTAATAAGAAAGTAGAATTTGGCTTTAATCCTTCAAGTACATTGTATTTGTGGATGTATGATTGGTTAGAACATGAAACAAAGTCTGCTTTATTAATTAAGTATGGTGACTTAATTGCTTTCTTACCAAATCTTAAATGAGATACTGTAATTCCACCTGATTTCTTTGAATCATAGAAGAAGTATGCTTGCGCAAACATGTCTGTATGATCTCCAATGATCTTGATTGCACTCTTGTTTGCTCCAACAGTACCATCTGATCCTAATCCCCAGAACTTACAAGCTGTAGTTCCTTCTGGAGTAGCATCTATATCTTCAGTTACTTCTAATGAAGTATTTGTAACGTCATCAACAATTCCTATTGTAAATCCATTCTTTGGTGCATCTTGTGCTAAATTAGCATAAACTGCAGCAATGTGTCCTGGATTTGGATCTTTTGAACCTAAACCAAATCTACCACCAACAATAACTGGTGCATCAGATTGTCCGAAGAATGCATTTCTGATATCTAAGTATAATGGTTCTCCAGCTGATCCTGGTTCTTTAGTTCTATCTAAAACAGCAATTTTCTTAACTGTCTTTGGAATAGCAGCTAATAATCTTTCATTTGAGAATGGTCTGAATAATCTTACTTTAATAACACCAACTTTTTGTCCATTAGCATTTAAGTAATCTATAGTTTCTTCACAAACGTCAGTAGCTGAACCCATAGCAACTATTACTCTATCAGCATCTGGTGCTCCATAGTAATCGAAACAGTGATATTCTCTACCTGTTAATTTAGTGATTTCAGCCATGTAATTTTCAACAGTTTCTGGTAATTCATCGTAGAATCTATTAACAGATTCTCTTTCTTGGAAATATACATCTGCATTTTGAGCAGTTCCTCTAGTTACAGGATGATTTGGGTTTAATGCTCTTTCTCTGAAAGCTTTAACTGAATCCCAATCAAGTAAGTTTGCCAATTCATCGTATTCTAAAACTTCAATTTTTTGTACTTCATGAGAAGTTCTGAATCCATCAAAGAAGTTTAAGAATGGAATTCTTGTTTTAATAGCAGTTAAATGAGCAACTGCTGCTAAATCCATAACTTCTTGAACTGATCCTTCTGCAAGCATTGCAAAACCAGTTTGTCTTGCTGCCATAACATCTTGGTGATCTCCAAATATGTTTAAAGCAGAAGTAGCTAACGCTCTAGCTGATACGTGGAATACGCATGGTAACATTTCGCCAGAAATTTTGTACATATTTGGTATCATTAATAATAAACCTTGTGAAGCCGTATATGTAGTTGTTAAAGCTCCAGCTTGTAATGAACCATGAACTGCTCCAGCAGCTCCAGCTTCTGATTGCATTTCCATAACTTTTACAGGTTGTCCGAATATATTTTTTCTTCCTTGTGCTACCCATTCATCTACATGTTCTGCCATTGGAGATGATGGTGTAATTGGGAATATTGCAGTAACTTCTGTAAATGCATAAGATATGTGAGCTGCTGCAGTATTACCATCCATAGTTTTCATTTTTCTCATCGCGTTGACCCCTCTTTCTATTTTTAAAACCTAAATTTTGAATATTTTTTAATTTTTTTTATATAAGTAAG
>JAKBFR010000072.1 GCA_021837545.1 Bacillota bacterium
TCACAACTTTCGTTGTAACTATTTGTTTTTCTTTGTCGCAATCAAGCAACTCACTTAGTGTATCACTTGGTTTAGATCTTGTCAACAACTTTCTTTAAATCTTTCAAACTCCTTTTTCAAAGGGTTTTTATCAAATTCTTTTAAATTGTTTGCGTCTCTTTGCAACGTCTTTTATCTTAACATTTTATATTTATCATGTCAATATTATTATGAAGAAATTACATAATAACTTCATAATAAATAATATTCTGCATAAATTTATATGTTTATCACAAATTATACGATTTGAAAAATATAACAGAGTATTAGAAAATAGGCATAAAAACATTATACTTATTGTTTTTATGCCTATTTCGCAATTATTCCATTTACTTTAATCTATTGATGTTTTTCTTAATAATGACGCCTCTTTTGAAAATAACTTATCTTTTAATTTCTGATGTTATTTTTTCTTCTTTATAACTAAGGGATACATAACAGATCCAATAAGAGTCTCTCCCTTTCTTATTTCACTGCCTTTATCTGCAATTACATTATCTAACACTACTTCATCGTCAATTATGCTATTTTGCATTATTATACAATCCTTAAGCTTAGTGTTTTTACCTACGTATACTCTTCTGCCTATTATGCAATTTTCAATAGTTCCTTCAATACGACAACCATTTGCTATTATTGAATTCATAACATTACTCTTATTTGCATAATGAGTTGGAGCTTCATCCTTAGTCTTAGTATAAATAGGTCTCTCCTCATTAAAAATTTCTTTGCTTATCTTTCTATTTAGAAATCCTACATTACTATCATACAGTGCTTTAATTGAATTTATGCAATCTAAATGTCCCTTAAATTCATAAGCTCCAACAGTTAAATCATTTAGATTATTATGAATATACTCTTTAACTTTTCTATACATACCACTACTTACACATTCATTTACAATATTTATAAATAAATCCGCCTTTAATATATACATTTCCATATTAATATTAGCTTTTAAATTTTTCCCTATATTTTCTCCTACGCTTATAACACTTTCTGAATCATCAAAATTTAACACTCCACAATCACCGAATGCTTCATCTGCATTATTTACCTTTTTGTATACCATAGTAATATCTTTTCCTGTACTTTTATGGTATTCTACTACATCATTATAATCTATATTACAAATCATATAGCTTGGTGATAATAATACATATTCTCTTGTACTATGTGTTAAAAATTGTATGTTTTCAGCAAAATTATGAACATCGTCATAAACAGGCTCATCATTTCCAAAATTAAAGACTTTTAATCCATCTTTTTTTCTATTCAGATCCCATGGTCTACCATTTGTTAAATGGTCTATTAGTGATCTTGATTTATTTTTTGTGAAAATACCTATACAGTCAATTCCTGAGTTAGTCATATTAGATAATACGAAATCTATAACTCTATATCTAGCTGCAATTGGAACTGAAGCAAGCGATCTATTTACAACTAGTTCTCCCATTCTATTTTCATTTTCATCTAAATTAATTATACCAATACAATTTTTCATTTCTTTCTCCCCCTTAGTAACGATTCTTCTAAACAGCCTTGTTATTTTCAATAACTGTACCCATTTTCACTTCTTCTTTTGCTCCAATAATAGCTATTTCATCACCTAAGGAAATTTTGCAATCCTTTCTAACAATAGCACCACTTCCAACAATCGCTTTCTCAATAACTACGTTATCTCCTATTTTTGCATCTGTCATAATTATTGAATCACGAATAACTGAATTTTTACCTATTTGAACGCCTTGGAATAATATAGAATTTTCAACTTGTCCATTAACAACGCACCCTTCAACGATAAGCGAATTTGATACTTTTGCATTTTCACCTATATATTGTGCAGGTCTTACTGGATTAACTGAATATATCTTCCAATCCTCTTCATGTAAATCAAGTTCATTATCTTCCCTGATTAAATCCATATTTGCTTCCCATAAGCTATCTATAGTACCAACATCTTTCCAATATCCTTTAAATGGATAAGCAACCATTTTATTTCCATCTCCAAGCATACTTGGAATTATATTCATTCCAAAATCATTCTTTGAAGTTTTATCACCTTCATCTTCTCTTAAATATTTCTTAAGAGTTTTCCAATTAAAAATGTATATTCCCATAGATGCTAAATTGTTTTTAGGATTTTTAGGTTTTTCTTCGAATTCATATACTGATAAATCTTCTCTAGTGTTCATTATTCCAAATCTAGATGCTTCATCCATTGAAACTTCAATTACTGCTATAGTGGCTTCTGCTTGTTTTTCTTTATGGAAATCTAGCATTTTTGTATAATCCATTTTATAGATATGATCTCCAGACAAAATTAAAATATATTCTGGATCATATCTATCAACAAATTCTATATTTTGATAAATTGCATTTGCAGTTCCCTTATACCATTCTCCACCCTTTTCTTCTTGATATGGAGGTAATATGCTTACTCCCCCTTGGGTTCTATCCAAATCCCATGCTTCACCTATACCAATGTGTGCATTTAATTCTAACGGTTTATATTGAGTTAATACCCCTACTGTATATATCCCTGAATTTGAACAATTACTTAATGGAAAATCTATAATTCTATATTTTCCTCCAAATGGTACTGCTGGCTTTGCTAATTTCTTTGTTAATACCCCTAATCTTGACCCTTGTCCACCGGCTAATATCATTGCTACCATTTCATTTTTACCCATAATATTATCTCCTCTCATATGTTATTGCTCTCATTAGATAAAGTTTTAATATTTTATTCTTATATATTTTAATAATATGCTTAACATATTATTTTATGTTAATCATATTATACTATAAGTAATTATTAAATATTGTAATTGTCGCCAAAAACTGTTATTGCATTATTTTTACACAGTATATTATACACCCAATTGTAAATAAATACCATTTTTATATGTTCTAGTAACATCTGTCACCATTCACCTAATTAATCATATTATAATCAATTAAAATTTTCGCAATACTTTAAAATCATGTGGAAAAATACGTATTATACTGTTATTCTCTATAAATTTATATTTTTCATTAACATTGAATAAATTTATATACGATCCACTTAAATTAATATCTTTAATTAATTTTTGTTCATTTGAAACATTAACCAAAACTATTACTTTTTCATTTTCATAATTTCTTTCAAAGACGAATACCTCTGAATCTGTTTCATAAATATTTAAATCCCCTTTTTTTAAACCATTTTCACTATTCCTTATATTTACTATTTTATGATAAAAGTTAATAAGGTTTTTATCTTCTTTTCCCCAAGGATAACTTTTTCTATTATCTGGTTCTTTTCCACCTTTTAATCCCGTTTCATCCCCGTAATATATAAGTGGTACCCCTGGCAATGTAAATTGAATTACTACAAGTAACCTCAATAATTCTACATTCCCATCTAAAACAGTTAGTATTCTCTCAGTATCATTTGTACCTACAACATTTATGTTTCCATAAAAGCTTTCTCTGGGATAATTCTCATATAAAGACATAATTTTTTGTTTAAATCTATCACATGTTATATATCCTTTAGTAAAATTAACTAAACATTCTCTTAAAGGATAGTTTGTAACAGCTTGCACTTCTTTACCTTGCAAATATTTTCGTCTTTTTGAATAACTAACTTTATTAGATGCATCATCCCAAATATCACCCAAAAGTATGGTCTCTTTATTAATTTCTTGCATTCTTGTTCGAATTAATTCTATAAACTCATCTGAAAGTTCATCTATTACATTTAATCTCCATCCGCTGCAACCCAAATCTATCCACTTTTTTATAATAGAATTATCGTTTTTTATAATGTAATCCGTATATCCCTTTTCCATTGAATTAACATTAGGTCTTTCATTAATCCCCCACCACGACTCATACTGATATGGATACCTAGTAAATTTATACCAATCATGATACTTAGAATTAGGTGATTGGTACGCGCCAATTTCATTATAATTACCTGATTTATTGAAATATTTACTATCAGAACTCGTATAACTTAACACTACATCTAAAATAATTTTTATTCCTTTACTTTCTGCTACTTCACATAATTCTCTAAATTCATTATTTGTACCAAACATCTCATCTATAAATTCATAATCTCCTGTATCATATTTGTGATAACTAGATGATTTAAATACAGGACTTAACTGTATTATACTTGCTCCTAAAGATTTTATGTAATCTAATTTCTTTATTATGCCTTTTATATTTCCACCATAAAAATCCCATCTAGAAATATTGCTCAAATTATCTTTAATACACATAGGACTATCGTCCCATCTCCCATATATAAATGAGTTCTGTTTGGGATAATTTATAGTGTTGTCTTCATTTCCATTATAGAATCTATCTATAAGAATTTGATATACTACTCCTTCTTTATACCAATTCGGTATATAAGATTTTTCATATACCGTTATTTGATACGGAATAGGATTATAATTATATATTTGACCAATGCCACCTAAATGTTCATCATTGTTTCCATAATATAACCTATCATATCCATCTATTAGAATAAAGTAATATTCTAATATTCCCAAAGCATCAGATGTATCAATTTCTAGAGAATATCTAAATTCACCATTATTTAAATACTCCTTTTTCATACCTATATTTATTCTAGTCCCATCAAATTGTATCAATTCTATTGCTACTATTATTTCTCTATTAATATTAATTGACAGTTTAACCTTTTGACCAACTTCTACAGCTCCGAAAGGTTTTCTAAATTTTATGCTTTGTGAATCATGTACTGCCTGTATACTGTCCATTAAATTAACCTCCTATAGATTCTTATAAATTACTTCTGATCCCCAAATCCCTGTTGCATATTCTTCAATTGTTCTGTCAGATGAGAATATTCCCGAATGCGCAATATTAATTCCACACATCCTTTGCCATTTATTAGTATCTCTATAAAGAGTATCAATTTTGTCTTGAGCTTTTAAGTATGAATCAAAATCTTGCAAAACAAAAAATTCATCATTATAAGTTATTAGATTTTCATAAATAATTCTAAACTTTTCTTTATCAGTGTTATATTTTCCATTTACTAAATCATCAATTACTCTTTTTACCCTTACATCACTATTATATATATCAATAGATTTATATCCTCCATATTGATAATAGTTAAGTACTTCATCAGCATTTAATCCAAAAATCACTATATTGTCATCTGTAACTTCATCCTTTATTTCAATATTAGCTCCATCTAGTGTTGCTACTGTAATAGCTCCATTCATCATAAATTTCATATTTGATGTTCCTGATGCTTCTTTTGTTGTTGTAGAAATTTGCTCGCTTACATCTGTACCTGGAATAATTTGTTCTGCTAATGAAACTCTATAGTTTTGAATGAAAACTACTTTTATTTTCCCATTTATTCTTGGATCATTATTTATTTTGTTAGCAACACTATTTATTAACTCGATAGTATTTTTAGCTAAATAATATCCTGGTGCAGCTTTTCCTCCAAATATGAATGTTCTTGGCACAATATCGTAATTAGGAGTATCAATCAATTTATTATATAATTCCATGATTCTTAAACAATTAAGTATTTGCCTCTTATAGGCATGTATTCTTTTAACTTGAACATCAAATATAGAATTCGTGTCTATATTTATATTCTCGTTATTTAGTATTACATTTGCCAAATTTTCTTTGTTAAACTTTTTTATTTTTCCCAGTTGTTCTAAAACAACTTCATCATTTAGATGCTTTTCAAAATTTTTTAAATCAATTGGATGCTTTATAAAGCTATCCCCAATTGTATCTTTTATCAATTTTGTAAGTTCAGGATTACTCTTTAAAAGCCATCTTCTATGAGTAATTCCATTTGTTTTATTGTTAAATTTATTTGGATATAAGTAATAAAAATCCTTCATTTCCTTTTTCTTTAGTATTTCTGTATGAAGTTTAGCAACCCCGTTTACACTATGGCTACCTACAATTGCTAAATGTGCCATTTTCACTTTATTATCTGCTATTATAGACATTCTATTAATCTTATCAAAATTACCTGGGTATTTAACATAAAGTTCATCACAATATCTTCTATTTATTTCTTCAACAATCATATATATTCTTGGAAGTAATTTTTTGAACATATCTACTGGCCATTTTTCTAAAGCTTCTGCTAGAATTGTATGGTTCGTATAAGATATTGCATTAGTAGTTATTCTCCATGCAGTCTCCCACTGTATCCCTTCTTCATCAACTAATATTCTCATAAGTTCTGGTATCGCAAGCGTGGGATGAGTATCATTAATATGAATTGCCACCTTTTCATCTAACAATTCTATATCTTTGCCATGCTTTTTTAAATGTCTTATAATACTTTGAACTCCTGCTGAAACAAAAAAGTATTGTTGTTTTAATCTAAGCATTTTCCCTTCATAAAACGAATCTTCTGGATATAAAACTTGTGAAATTGATTCAACCGAATTTTTATACTCAATTGCTTTAAGAAAATCTCCTCTATTAAATGATGAAAAATCAAATTCATTTGAAACTACTTCCGCACTCCATAATCTCAGGGTATTCACCACTTCATTTTCATATCCTACAATAGGTGTATCATACGGAACAGCTAAAACTGGTTCAAAATTTATATGTGTAAAATTTAAATGTCCATTTACTTCACTTACTTTTATTTCGCCACCAAACTTAACAATTTCAGCTTTTTCAGCCTTTCTTTTTTCCCATACATTCCCTTCTTTTAACCAATCATCAGAAACTTCAACTTGTTTTCCATCAATGATCTTCTGTTCAAAAAAACCATGCTTATATCTAATTCCGCAACCATTTCCCGGAATATTCAAAGAAGCCATTGAGTCTAGAAAACATGCAGCTAGTCGGCCAAGACCACCATTTCCGAGGGCTTGGTCTTGTTCAAAGTTTTCTAGTTCTTCTAATTCTATATTCAAATCTGATAAAGCTTCTAGACATACATCTCTTATCCCAATATTTAATAATGCATCCCCAAGTAACCGTCCTAATAAGAACTCCATTGAAAAATAATAAACTTGCTTTTCTCCTGTTTTATTATATTTCTTATTTGTTTTAAGCCATGTTCTTGTAACATAGTCTCGTACTAAGCTTGCTAAAGCATCATATTTTTGTTGATTATTGCCCTCTTTTAATTCAATACCATGCATCTCTAAAAACTTATTCACATAAGCCTTTTTTAATGTCTTTTTATCCATTCCATTCATACATGTACCCCCTCATAACGTTGCTCTAATCTTGTCCTGTCAACTCTCTGTACATATTCAAATATATTTCAGCTGATTTATTCCAACTATTATCACAATTCATTGCTTGATTAACAAGTTTGTTCCACCCTTTTTTATCTTTATATATTCCTAAAGCATATTGTATTACATTATATAAATCATCTGAATTATAATTTGTAAAACTAAACCCATTGCCTTCTCCAGTAAATTCATTATATGCTGTAACTGTATCTTTTAAACCACCAGTTTCTCTAACTATTGGAATTGAACCATATCTAAGTGCTATTAATTGTCCTAGTCCACATGGTTCAAAAAGAGAAGGCATCAAAAACATATCACATGCAGCATATATTTTATTTGCTAAAACATGATCGAATTTAATATTTGTAGATACTTTATTTCCATATCTATAATTTAACCATTTAAAATGATCTTCATAATGTTTATCACCATTTCCCAAAACTACCAACTGCACGTTTTGCTGTAATAATCTATCTGAAATATTAACTAATAAGTCAAGCCCCTTTTGTTGTGTTAATCTTGTTACCATTGCTATCATTGGAATATTTTCATCAACGGTCAATCCTAACTCTTTTTGCAATTCAGTTTTGTTTATCCCCTTATTTTCAATTGAATTTATATCATAATTCTTTTTAATAAATTTGTCTGTTTTGGGATTGAATTCATCATAATCTATTCCATTTGTTATTCCTCTTAATGCATATGATTTATCCCTTAATACACCATCTAGTCTTTGACCATATTCAGGTGTTTGTATTTCATTTGCATAGCTATTACTGACAGTTGTGATTATATCAGAATAATATAATCCACCTTTCATAAAACTCACGCCGTCATCAAACTTTAAGCATGTATTATCATAAAGTTCCATGTCAAATCCAAATAATTCTGGCAATATTTGAGGATCAAAAATTCCTTGAAATGCTATATTATGAATTGAATATACACACTTCATATTCCAATAAAACATATCATTTCTTTTATATTGCAATTTTAGTAATACAGGTATCATGCCTGTTTGCCAATCATTACAGTGAATTAAATCTGGCTGCCAATCTATTTCTCTTAGCATATCAAGCACAGCTCTATCAAAAAATGCAAATCTTTCTGCATCATCATAAAAACCATACAATCCATCTCTATTAAAATATTTCTCATTATCTAACACATAATATGTGACTCCATTATATATGCATTCGAAGACTCCACAATATTCTTCTCTCCACCCAACTTGCACAGTAAACCATTTATTAAACCTTAATTTATCTCTTACTTCATAATTAATTTCTTTATATTTTGGTATCACAACTCTGACATCCGCACCCTTTTGTGCAAGTTCTTTAGGCAATGCTCCCGCAACATCTCCAAGTCCTCCACTTTTTATAAATGGAGCTGCTTCTGATGCTACAAATAAAACTCTCATTCTTTCTCCCCCTTAGCATAATCAAGTGAAACTTGATTCAGGTGGGGTTTGATCCCCATCTGAATCTTAGTTGAACTTATCCACAAGCGTGCAGCCGTTATCTCCCACTTCATCTTTAGTGGGAGTGTTACGGATGCTAGCTGTCGGATAAACATATCTGTATATTATCAATTATTACGCCTTAGCAATAATTAATAATATTTTATCTTTGTATTTTTTCTATTCACCCATTTTTGAAAATTCATCATTCTCTTTAACAGATAATTCTTCAATTAATTTAACTTCTTCTTTTATATTGATTTCATTTACTTTTAATATTAACGTAGCCATTGGTGGCACTTTTATTTTTATAGAGTATGGCTGATTTTGGAACGGTACTTTTTCAGCTACTAATGTTTCATCCATCGTTTGTCCTGAACCACCATATTTACTATCATCAGTATTAAATAGTTCTCTATAACTTGTTAGGAATGGCACTCCAATTTGATAATCATAATATACTTCAGAAGTAAAGTTTATTACAAAAACTAATGTATCTTGATCATCTCTACTCCTTCTAGTAAAAATTAATACACTTTGCTCATTATTATCTGCTTCTATCCAATTAAATCCTTTATTGTCATGATCAAGCTCCCAAAAAGCTTTATTATTAACATATAAATTATTTAAATCTTTAGAAAATAATTGTGTCTTTTTATGCATTTCTAAATCATCAATTAAATTCCATTCTAATTCTTTGTATTCTCTCCATTCTATTGTTTGTGCAAATTCACATCCCATAAATAGTAGTTTTTTACCTGGATGACCCATCATATACCCCATAAATGTTCGTAATCCTGCAAATTTATTCCATTCGTCTCCCCACATTTTATCTATTAGTGATTTCTTACCATGCACAACCTCATCATGTGAAAGAGGTAATAAGTAATTTTCAGCATGATTGTACATCATTGGAAATGTTATATTTCTATGATTATTCTTTCTATATTTAGGATCTATTTCAACATATTCTAATGTATCATTCATCCAACCCATGTTCCATTTCAAATTGAATCCAAGTCCATCGTTAATAGGCGGTTTTGTTACATTAGCCCATGATGTTGATTCTTCTGCTATCATAAGCGCTGTTGGATATTCTGCAAAAACTGCTTTATTTAACTCTTTTAAGAAATCTATTGCTTCTAAATTTCCATTTCCACCATATTTATTTGGAACCCATTCTCCATGTGACCTACTATAATCTAAATATAAAATGCTGGATACAGCATCTACTCTAAGTCCATCAATATGAAATTCTCTATACCAATATAGTGCATTTGATATTAAATAGCTCTTTACTTCTCTCCTACCCAAATCAAAATTGCAAGTTCCCCAACCTTTATTTTCAGCTCTCCACTCTTCTTGGTATTCATATGTTGGTGTTCCGTCAAATTTATATAATCCATGTGCATCCTTGCAGAAATGTCCTGGAACCCAATCCATTATCACTCCTATATTTTCTTCATGTAACTTATTTATTAATTTCTTAAGTCCTTCCATTTTTCCATATCTACTCGTAGGTGAATAGTATCCTGTTCCTTGATATCCCCACGAAGCATCTAATGGATGCTCTACAAGTGGCATTATTTCAATATGTGTATATCCCATTTCTTTTACATATCTAGGTAATTCTTCCGCAATCTCTTCATAACTTAAAAATTCACCATCTTTATGTGTCTTCCAAGAACCTAAATGTATTTCATATATATTCAGCGGCTCCTCTAATACATTTATTTTATTTCTTTGACTAATCCATTTTTTATCATTCCATTTGAAACTTTTAGGTTTATAGACTATTGAATCATTACCTGGTCTTACTTCATTTTGTATTGCATATGGATCAGCCTTATATTCTCCTTTTCCGCTCTCTTTTCCTATTATAAAATATTTGTATTTATCTCCATCCTTGGCCTCTGAAAAAAAGCCCTTCCATAATCCATTTTCGGTTATCTTTTCAAGTTTGTATTCATTTTTTACTTCAAAATTATTAAAATCACCAACCACATATATATCTTTAGCATTAGGTGCCCAAGTTGCAAATTGTACACCCTTCTTTCTTTTTTCAGTTTTAATATGTGATCCTAGTATGTTGTAAGTTTCATAATTTTTACCTTGATGAAATAAATATGTGTTAAAACTAGTTATCTCAGTCTTATCTACTTTTTCTGTAACCTTTTTAACTGTGTCTTTTATTTCTTCAGTTTTAGTTTGTACTTCAGTTTGTTTCTTTGAAGATGCTTTTCTTGTTGGTGTAGCTGTCTTGCTTTTAGTAGCCACTGTACTTTTATCTGTTTTACTAGTAGTAGTCTTAGCCACTGTACTTTTTCTTGCACTAGTTTTCTTTACAGTTTCTTTCAATTCAACTTTATCTTCAATATTTTTTGCTATAATTTCCTTTTCTTTAACCGTTGACATACCCTTGTCAGATTCCAATTTTATCACTTCATTTGAAGTAACCTTCTTTTGTATCTTACGCTTGCTATCGGTTTTTGTATTTCTTTCTTTACCCAATGTTGAAGAACCTCTTTTAGTAGTTATCTTCTTATCTTGTTCTATTAGTTTATTTATATTTTCTTCAACACCCATTTCCTCTTTATTGCTTTTACGCCTATCTTGCATAAAATCATACCCCCATCCATATTTTATCCCTCTCATAGTACTAAATTTATATTCTTATATTTTAACTTTTAATATCTATATATCTCTATCTTACCAAATTTTGTCGTGTATTTCACTTGTTTTCTATATTTTTTATGAAAATTATCAATTTAGTTAATTTTTTTTAAATTAATTATCCATATTTATTCATTAAAAACAAATAATTTTAATTTATTGATTTTATAAGTTTTAAATTTGCAATAAGACTTGCTAGTTGTTTAATTGTTTTTATACAATAAAAAAAAAGAGATATTTATTATAAATTATCTCTTCTTCAAATTCTTATTTACAGTTTTTAATATTATATTTTCTTTTAAAACATAAAAAAAGATAGTTATATCAACTATCTTTTTTTTACAATTACCTCGCAACGTCCTACTCTGCCACACAGTCACCCGTGCAGTACCATCGGCGCTATAGACCTTAACTGTCCTGTTCGGAATGGGAAGGAGTGTTAC
>JAKBFR010000073.1 GCA_021837545.1 Bacillota bacterium
ACTCCATACTAATCATCTTATCTGTATATTTGATTAAACTTTTAATCGGCTTGTTTTTATGTTATAATATTTCTCTAAATATACTTTTAACTATTTGGGAAGTATGATGTGCGAAATATGTCCATTTCACACATCATATTTTTTATTTACTGAAGTCTTTTCTTAAATCTATAATTTCTTCAGCTAACTGTTTTACAGTTATACCTGTCATTAAATGATCTTGTGCATGAATTAATAATAAGCTAATTACACTTGTATTTCCGTCTGCTTCCATGGTTAAAAGTTCCGTTTGTACATGATGTGCTTCTTCAAATTCGTGACTTGATAATTTCAATAACTCTTCTGCCTTTTCAAAATCCTTTTCTTTTGCTGCTCTAATTGCTTCAAATGCATAACTTCTTCCATCACCACTATGAGTTATTAAAAGAAATGCTTTTTGTTCTAAATCTTCCATAATAAAAATTCTCCTTTTCTATTTAGCTTTTGTATGATTAATACTCAATTTCAGGATTTTCTGCTTCTTGTTGCAACAAAGTATTATCCCAAGCTTTTAAAAATGGCCAATAAATTAATGCAGAAACTAGTATATTTACACCTTGTAAAATTACAGCTCTCCAGTCTCCATTTGTAGCTAAGAATCCTGAGAAGAATGAAGGTACAGTCCATGGAACCGCGATTCCAGCTGGATAGCTAACTAATCCCATAGCCATTGATATATACGTAATTGATCCTATAGCAAGAGGTGCTAAAATAAATGGTATCATCATTATTGGATTCATAACTATCGGAATACCAAATATTATTGGTTCAGAAATATTAAATATAGCTGGTGCAAGAGCTAACCTACCAATTGCTTTATTTTGTTTTGATTTTGCAATTAGTAATATACATATAATTAATCCTATTGTTGCACCACATCCACCTACACTATTAACAAAGTTATCATAAAATTGTAATGTTACTATATTAGGTAATTGATGTCCTGCTTCTAATGCTGCACGGTTTTGATCCATTGCTGGTAGTAATATAGAATCCATAACCCCAAATACTACACGTGTTCCATGTATTCCCAATGTCCAGAAGAAGCTATAAAGTGAAACTGTTGCAAACATACCACCGAAAGATAATCCCACTAACGCTAATGGCAATCCTACGAATTTAGTAATAAATGCAAATACTGTTTGGTAAGAAGTACTTTCAAATCCCAATCGAATTAAGAAAAATACAACTATTATAATAAGACCAGGCACTATTGCTGTAAAAGACTTTGCAACTGCTGGTGGTACTGATTCAGGCATTTTAACTGTCCAATTCTTTTTAACTACAAATATAAATATTTCTGTAGCTACAAATGCTGTTAATATAGCAACTATTAATCCACCTGCTGATAAATTAGCTGTTGGCAAAACTTTTCCTAAATCTAACTTATCACCGTTTTGTAAGGTCACACTTACGGTTTGTACAGGAATTAATATTAAAAATGCTGCAAGTGACAGCGCTCCCGCAGATAATCCATCTACTTCTTTATCTTTTGCTAATTGATATGAAATAGATATGACTGCAAGCATGGCAACGATATCAAAAGTTACACGAATAGGATATAATAGTTTAGCCGTAAATCCAGCTCCAAATATACCGTTTACAAAATCTACATAACCCGGAATTGGAAAGTTTGCTAAAATCATAAATATAGATCCTATTATTATTAGTGGCATTGTTATTGCTAAACCATCACGTAAAGCTCTAATGTGTCTTTGTGCTGCAATCTTACCTGCAACAGGCATTGCTTTTTCTTCTAAGAAAGAAATAAATCCATTCATAATTGTACCTCCTAAAATAATTCAGTTTAAATGTTTACAATAATGATATCAATCACTTTCGGCCGCTAAATGTATTATTCATTATCTTAATTTAGATTATACTACATATGAAATAAAATTTCAATACTTGAAATTTTATTTCATAAACTTTTTTTAAATCCATTTTTTATGATATAATAAACTAGTTGTTCTAAATAGTATTTCCAAAATACTATTTAGAAATTAGTAGAATGGAGTTGTATTTAATTGCAAAATAGTTGTTTATCACAAATTAATAATAGATATGACACTTTTAGCTCAAAGGAACGTATTATTGCTGATTTTATTTTAAAAGATCCAACAAAGGTGTTATATTATACAATTGAAGATTTTTCAACTGAGCTTAGTATATCTGAAGCAACAGTATTTAGATTTGTAAAAAAACTCGGTTATGAAGGATATCAATATTTTAAAGTATCATTGGCTAGTGAAGTAACAAAAACATCATCTAACAATACAAAAGATAATATTAATGATTCATCGAATTCATATAAATATATTGTTACTTCATACGTTAATAATCTTGAAGAAACAGCCGCTAATATAGATATTACTTTATTAAATAAAGTAGTAAAAACTATATCTGCTTCAAAAAGAATAGCCTTTTTCGGATTAGGTTCATCTGGTGAGTTAGCTTTAAATGCATATAACAAGTTTATTGATACTGGTTTACTTTGCCATTTTAATAGTGACTATCACATGCAACTAAAATTGACATCCCAGTTAAATTGTGATGACTTAGCTATAGTTTTTTCTAATTCTGGTATGAATAGAGATACTTTTTCATTAGTAGATAGTTTAAAAGAAAATAGTGTACCTATCGTAGGATTATCTAGTAATCCAAATTCGCCTTTTGCAAAAATGGTTAATGAATTTATATATACTTATCCTATCAATCCAAAAACAGTGGTTGAAAAACTTTCGTCCTACATTTCGCAACTTACTATTATAGACTATTTGTATCTTAAAATACTTGCAGATGGTAAACATATAGATGCGAATCTTATGAAACAAAATAAAACTATACAAAGTAGAAAATATAGTTCTGAAGAAAAACAGTAGATATTAACAGTTTTACTTAAGGATAATTTATAAAACCGAATCTAAAATATTGGATTCGGTTTTGATTTATTCCTATTTTATATTAAACTCTACTATGTCATAATTTCAAGTATGGATTATTCCATATATCCACCTTTCATTGGTGAAACTGCAAGTTTAGTATAAATTCCTAGCACACCCTTTGTAAACTTAGGTTTAGGTTTTACCCATCTCGCTTTTCTTATCTTTAATATTTCTTCAACTTCTTCTGCTGATTTTTCAATTCCCATAACACCAATTATATCTATTGTTCTTGCTGGTATATCCACTTTTATTAAATCTCCATTTTCCACTAGTGCTATAGGACCGCCTTCATAAGCTTCTGGAGAAACATGCCCTATTGCTGGACCTCTAGTCGCTCCAGAAAATCTTCCATCAGTTATTAAAGCAATCGATTCAACTAATTCAGGGTCAGATGCTATAGCTTCAGTTGTATAAAACATTTCTGGCATACCAGAACCCCTTGGCCCTTCATATCTTATAAAAACTGCATCGCCTGGATTAACTGTTCTTTTAATTACTGCTTCATATGCATCTTCTTCGCAATCAAAAGTTTTTGCGACAAGCACAACCTGCATTAATTTTTCAGAAACTGCAGCGTGTTTTACAACAGCACCTTCTGGTGCTAGATTTCCTTTAAGTACTGCTATAGCTCCCTGTTCTTTTATTGGATTTCTTTTTGTTTTTATTATATCTTCCTTCTTGACCTCAAGTGCTTCTAGATATTTGTAGCATTTTTCATAAAATCCATTTTTCTTAAGTTCTTCTAAATTTTCACCAAGAGTTTTTCCTGTTACAGTCATGACATCTAAGTGCAAAAACTCTTTAATTTCTTCCATTATTGCAGGTACTCCACCAGCATACCAGAAATAATTCCCTGGATAAAAACCGCTTGGCCTAATATTTAATATAAATGGTATCTTTCTATGAATTTCATCAAACATATCTGGTTTTATTTCTAATCCCATTTCATGCGCTATTGCTGGTATATGAATTAGACTATTGCTTGATCCAGCAATAGCTGCATGTACCATAATTGCATTTTCAAAAGACTTCATCGTTAATATTTCTGAAGGTCTTAGTTTTTCTATTCCAATTCTTAACGCTTGTCTTCCTGCTTCTTTAGCTACTTCTTTTAGTTCTTTTGTTGTTGCTGGCATTAATGCAGTTCCTGGCAATGCTAATCCTAAAGCTTCTGCCATTACTTGCATTGTAGATGCAGTTCCCATAAATGAACAAGCCCCACAGCTTGGACAAGCATTATGCTTATAATATGTGTATTCTTCGTCAGTTATCTCGCCTTTTTGATTCATTGCACTATATTTACCTATTTGCTCTAATGTCAACATATTAGGTCCAGCATTCATTATCCCCCCTGGAACAACTATTGCTGGCATATTCATTCTTGCAATTGCCATTAAGTGAGCTGGCATTGATTTATCACAACTAGTTATAAATACCCCTGCATCATAAGGTGTTGCTTCGGTTTGAATTTCTATCATATTAGCAATCATGTCTCTAGATACTAGTGAATAGTTCATTCCGTCATGCCCTTGGGATTCTCCATCACACATATCTGTAACAAAAAATTTTGCAGGTCGTCCACCTTCTTCATAAACGCCTTTAAAAGCTTCATCTACCAAAACATCAAGATGTGCACTCCCTGGATGACTATGCCCAAAAGAACTTTGAATTATTATTTGTGGTTTACTTAAATCCTCAATTTTCCAACCAGCACCAATTCTTAATGAATCTATTTCTGGCGCTTTTTCTCTTATTTCTTGACTTCTTAACATTATATTTCCTCCGTTCCTACTTGTATTACAAATTTAATCTTTTTTATATAAATTATATATTGAAAAGGTTTTTTTATAATTTAAGCTTAAAGTTGTATTACAACTTATAAATATATGTTATCATGTAAAGCTTATTAAATCAATAATGTTTTGTAAGTTAAAATTAAATTTTATAACAAAAAAGTGCCATCGCATCTTTAATCACAATAGCACTTTTATTTATTATTTTTCAATTCGAGATTCTAATTCTCTAATTGTCCTTTCAATATGTCTTCTTATAAAGATAACTGAAAGTTCTTCATCTCCATCTTTTATAGCATCTAATATATATTTATGTTCTTTCACCCCACCTGATGGGCCCAATGTTTTATATAAATTTTTTTGATGATATGACAATAAGTCATTTAATATTTCAAATACCTTTATTACTAATGAATTTCCTCCTCCTCTAGCTATAATTCTATGAAATTCAAGGTCCTTCTCTGTAAACCTATCCATATAATCTATTGATTTAAGCATTTCCTCATAACATTCTTCTAGTTGTTTTATAATTAATTCATCACATTTTAATGCACATAACCTTACACTTTCAACTTCAACCATTAATCTATACTGTAAAATATCAATATAGTCACTCTTTTCTAATGTAATCATAGGTATCAAACTATTTAAATAAACAGAAGCATTTAATTCACTAACAAAAGTCCCACCACCTTGTTTCTTTGTTAATACATTTAAAGCCACCATTTTTTCTATTGCCTCTCTAACTGATACTCTACTTATTCCAAATTCTTTAACAAGCTGTGGTTCTGACATTATTTTCATCCCAGGAGTCCATTCTCCACTGATAATCTTAGTTTTTATTTTATTAAAAACTACATCGCTTATTCTTTTGTTATCCATACCATAACTCCTTAAATATTATTAGTGATAAATTTTTTACTATGTATTTTTAAGTCTATCATACTTAAATACGTAGTTTCAAGCCACTCTCTTATTTCATTTCCACTAAATCCTAGCCATTCATCATAAATCACTACTTTTTTTCCTTGTTTTAGTACTCTATGCATTTTCTTTATACTTTCATTTAGTTTTACTATATGGTGAATGACCATAGATATTGTCTAACGTTTAATTGCTGAATAAGATTAATCTTAAGATATTATTAAAATTTATTTAATGCTAAAAGCTCATCCCTATTTTGAGATGAGCTTTCTTCTTCCACTCTATTTGCACTTATTAATTTTTAATATAAATGACATGCCGCTTATAAAAAACAGGAATAATTTATATATACTCAATAAATTATTCCTATTTATTGATACAAAAGTATTAATTATATTTTTACCCTAAATTACCTTTTATACTTTTAAATATTCTGTTTCTCTGACATAATCTCAATCTATATATGCTTTTCATATAACATTTTATCTCTTATTATATGAATCATTCATAATAACAAACAATAGGAGTCCTTGACTCAATATTGTTAAATATTGTATATGCTAAATCATAAGGTGCATTTACACAACCATGAGATCCATTTGTCATATATATATCTTTACCAAACTCTGTTCTCCAGCTTGCATCATGAATTCCTATATTTCCATTGAAAGGCATCCAATAATCAACTGGCGAGGCGTAGTCCTCACCTTTTAAAGTTGCATTTTTTTCTTTATAATTTAAAATATAAGTCCCTGCTGGTGTTAAAGTATTAGTGCTTGCATTTCCAGTAACAACATCTCCTTCTACAACAAGAGATCCATTTTTATAAAACCATAAATGTTGTTTAGTCATATTAATCTCCACATATGTATTCCCAATATCATTACTATCACTAGATTTTGCAGTTTGTGAATATTCTGGCTCCTTTGTTACATCTTGTCCATTTTTTACGATTTCGATTAATTTTTTAGCTTCTTTATTCTTATCAACAATCCATCCGTAATTACCACCGCTGACCTGTATTGTTTTTTTAGAAGTTGTAATAAAATCTCTCGTATTACCAAATGTATTAAAAACACTAGATATTTTATATACATCATTACTAACTTTTTCTTCATCAAATGTAATTTTCATATCTTTGCTAACGACAAGCCAATTATGTATTGTAGATCCATCTATAACTTTTGTCTTATCACCAGACTTATATGTAATTTTTAAAGCTACATATTTATCTACAAGATCTTTAGCTTCAATAACTTCTTGCGACTTTGAAGTATACTTAGGATTCTCATAACAATTCTTTGATTCCAAATTTAATTTTGGTTCGGAATTAAGAATTGCTTTTACTACACTATCATATAAAGTATCTTTATTTATCTTATTTCCATCAATCTCATCTACAATTTCATAGCCATCCCCTGTGTATTTTAAACTAGCATCTTTAGGGTTGATTATTTCACTACTATTTAAGCAAGAAAGGTTATTAAAAGATTGCTTTAATAATTCTTCATCATAGGTCAATACTTGAGACATTTCAGAATTATTTTTATTGAAAAGTGCAGAAATCCATGTAGAAGAATTCTGACTCTCCTTGAATTCCTTAATTTTATCCCCATCATATTTCAATCCAATATCCCTTGCCTTAATTTGTTCTGTTATATCTCCTCGTTCCTCTAATTCCAATGTATATGCATCTATTTCAGATGATAGTTCTTTTTCTACTTCTCCCACGGTTTTACCAGTAACATTAATGCCATTAATTACAGACCCAAAGTAAAAATTATTTTTAAAATACATTGTCGCACCTAAATATATAATAATTAAAGCACAAAGAGAAATCATAATCCCTGGTACAGCTTTACTACGTTTATTAATTCTTTTTTTTCTCATTATAATTACTCCCTTCTTATATTATTATACTAAAAAATCACACTTAATAATATATCCTTTCTTAAAAAACACATTCAAGATAGAAATAAAATTTTTATCTTGAATGTGTTTTTTCATATGCTCTTACAATACTGTGCTATATCATTGGCAGCTTTCATTGCACTATTTACTGCTCCTTCTATCCAACCATGCGTTAATGAAATGTGCTCTCCCGCAAAATATACTCTATTATCATACTCTGGTTTTGCCATTGCATATGAAAATAGATTTTGTTGCTGTGGCATAAAATAGCAAAATGCTCCATAAAAGCCTTTTTCACTGTTCCAATCAACAGTTTTATAATCCTCTACTACTGAATCAAGATATCCCTTTTGAAGACCATGAACCGCCTCAACCTGCCTCTTTATTTCTTTAAAACGCATTTTATCATCTAAATTTCCTACACGTATTGCATCCTGATTTAAATTATAAGATGCTAAAATAACTCCAGGTTCATCATATAAATTATAACTTTCTTTAACAGAAACTCTTTTATTTTTTATTTTACTATTACTACTACGATAACTAGGATACCATATGGTTTGAATTGGCAAATCTGTACTGGAGCCTCCTCCTATTATTCTTTCATTTTCATCTCCTTTTTCCCAGAAACGTTCATTACACATAAAAGCAGTTTTTTGGGATGATGTATAATTAACTTCCTTTATAGCCTGCATTTTTTCAGGGCTAAACATAGGATATACAGTTACATTTCTAAGACTAGAGAAAGGAATTGCACAAATAATAAAATCAAAATTTTTTCTTGAAATTTTTAAAGACTTTTCGCTTTTATATTCAAGTGTAATTCTATTAGTTGAATCTTCTTTATATATACCAGTTACTGTTTTTCCATCTTTCCAAGATACTTTTCCTAAATCCTGTTCTTTAATATTAAAATATTCTTTAGGTTTTTTCGACATTAAAGAATAATAAAAGGAAAGGGGTAAATTAACTGTGCCTCCATCTATTTCATACCTATAAGCATAATCCACAGTATATTCTTCCTGTAAATTTTCATAATAACTATTATAATAAAAAGCTCCCAAAAAAGGAGCAACACTTGATAATAACTCTATAGCACCCTCACTTAACCCCATTTTTTCAAGTACTTTTCTTATACCAAGACTACCTAAGTATTGAATTGTCGTAGAGTATTCTTCTTTAATCTGTAAAATTTCTTTTCTTATAGATGGTTCTATCTTTAATAAATTGCTTCCTAATGCATCATAAATTAGTTTTTGCCACGGAGTGTTTCTTTCATTTTGAGTTAAATTAAATTCCGGATAAATTTTTTCCATTACACTTTTACCTTGAGAATCATCTCTTGCACGTTTATTTCTTACATAAATAAATGCATTTTCATTATTTTGAATAAAAGGCCTTGTTTTTAAACCAAAAGCGTTAATATAATGCCATGTAGTTTCATGATCTACAGGTATTCGCATAGCCCCAAGCTCACCATAAAATCTTTTATCCTTATCAAAATAATGAGTATAAACCCTACCACCAATACGTTCTTCTTGCATTTCAAAGATAGTAATATCAAATCCAAGTTTTCTAAGTTCAAAAGCAGAAGATAATCCTGCGAGGCCTCCGCCTATTATCCCAACTTTAATTCCTTTACAACTTCCCGGGAGTCTAATTGTTGTAATATCCTTTGGTGGGCTAAGCAGTTCTACTAAATTTTCATAATCTTCAATACGGTTCACTTCTTCTAAAGTCATTTTTAGCATTTTATGTCTTTCTTCATCTGTTGGATTACTTGGCTGTATATATTTAGCTTCTGTAGCCAAATGAATTCAACTCCTTTTGAATCAAGATCGTTATAATTAAGTATATTATTTAAGTTATAACAAAAGACCAGCAAAATGCTGGTCTTTCTTAAACTCTTAATTATTAAATTCTTTTATAAACCCCTTACCCTCAATAAATGACTTATTATCCATTAATACTTTAAAGACATCTAGACAATTTAATCATTCTTAGTAACAATATATATCTGTTCATCTGCTTGTATACCTGCAAAAACAACATCTTTTATATTATCAATATTTCTTGCCTTTAATTGTGCAACAACCCAATCCTCGTTCTTTTTAATTTGCTGTAGATGTGAAGATAAAATATTTCCATCTAAAATTATATCTATCATCATACCAGTTTTTGGTCTTTTAATATTCATATCTTCTATAGTTAATGCAGTATGTTCAGACTTCTTTAAAACACTAAGTTTACCATCTGGTTCTAATATTGCTACTTCCACATCAGTAATATAAAAAATATCTTTAACTCTCAATTGCATTAATAGATCTCCAATATTATATCTTGCTTTTTTCATGTTTTTGTAAAGAACTTTTCCTTTATCTATAATTAATAGGGGTTCGCTATTTACTAATAATCTTATTTTAATATTTTTTAAAGTTATTTCTGAAATCAATATTGTAAGAACACTCCATGTAATAATTGAGAAGAGACCCTCATACATATTAACACTTTTATCTACAGAAGCTATTGATGCAATAGATCCAATTGTTATTCCGACCACATAATCAAAATAAGTAAGTTGAGAAATTTGCTTTCTTCCCATAATTCTTGTAAAAAGAACTAAAGTAAAATAAGTAACAACTGACCTGAAAAAGAGAATTAAATACTCATACATGTAAACACTTCCTTATCAGCTAATACTTATATTATTTACTTTTTATATTATTTTTATATTGTTTTTTTCTGTACAGTCAACTTTTTTTATAAGTACGCGTTAAATAGCCCCCATCTTTAAATTAAGATGAGGGCTATATTAATGTAGTATATTTTAGGTCGCGAATTTAAAAATTAGTTGATTTCAATTGTATGATTGCACTCAAAACTTGCTCCTTCTTTTAAAGTTATAATCATTTCTTTTTCTTTAAATTCACCATTGAAGTCATCTTCATCTGCTATACCATGCCAAGGTTCAATGCAAACGAAATTTGCATCTTTAGCTTGCCATAATCCCATATATGTATGATTTTCGTAGGATAAAACAACAGATTTATCTGAAATTTTACTTTTTAACTCAACTTGTTTTGAGTTTATGTTTCTAAATACAAGTGCTCCATCTTTAAATAATTCACGCGTTAATGGTAATATATTATTGTTCTCTAATATAACTTTGGATTTTCCACTAATTAATACATTTGCATCATTCATAAACAATCTTTCAAGAGTTTCATTACATTCAAATTCAAGATAGTAGTCTTCAAACTTATCATCTTTATCTAATGGACAATTAAATCCAGAATGTGTTCCAATTTGAAAATATATTTCTTTATTATCTGCATTTTCTACTTTGTAATTAATTTTAAGTTTATTTCCTTCTAAAGTATAGCAAATATATAAAGTAAACTTAAAAGGATACATAACCAATGTATTTTCATCATATGAAAGTCTGTAAACAGCTTTAGTGTCACTTTCCTCTATTAATTCAAATTCACTTTTCCTTGCAAAACCATGATTACCAATTTTATGTATTTGTCCATTAACTTTTATTTCACCATTATTAGCCGCACACACAATTGGAAATAGTACTGGTGCATGACCTGACCAATATTTTGCATCCCCATTCCACATATATTCACAATCGTTTTCAATTTTCTTAAAACTAACAACCTCTGCTCCTAATTTATTAATTTGGACTAATGCTAAGTCATTTTTTAATACTTTATTCATTTTATAACTCCTCCTTTTATATTCGGAACTTTGATAATATTTTATCAAAGTTTTACTAAATAATCAATTTTATTTACATAATGTTAGTATTTACTGAAATATTCTTATCAGTTAATTTACCTTATTTTTATTTTATAAAAAATTCTTGACATATAAATGCTTTTCTACATTTATTTATTCAATTACTCTAAATACCTATATTACATCTTCTATTTTAACTTAGTATAAAACACATAAACCTCGATAAGACTATATTATCGAGATTTATGTATTTAAAATTATTATAACTTTCTTTATCAAAACTTTTTAATAAGGCATATGAAATAAAATAACAAAACAAGCTAATTCA
>JAKBFR010000074.1 GCA_021837545.1 Bacillota bacterium
AAAAAATCATGTAAAATTATAATGTTATAAAAAACAAATAGTAAATTTTGAAAGGGGAAAATATTATGGATTATGAATCAATAATAGAAAATATCAAAAAGGAAAATGGTGAAGTTCCAAGGCCAATAGAAGTATTAGGTGTTTTGGATGAAAGTCTTGTTGTAAACCACATGATGGATAAGAAATTTGTCATGTCAAAAGATGCAATACCAGAAAAATATAAAGCATTAATGCTTTTATCTGCGGCAATAGCATTAGATTCACAAGCTTGTATAATGATGAATACTAAAGCTGCAAAGAAAATTGGGGCAACTGTTGAGGAAATAATGGAGGTATTTGCTATAGCTAAATTTGCTAAAGCAGCTACAGCTCTATCAAGTTCAGCTCCTGCTTTTGAGTGGCTTTTAGAAAATAAATAACAAAATTTATAACGCCAGAAAAAATAAATGGTGTAATAGTTATATGGGTAGCGTTAATAGGTCTTATTGCAAATGCTCTTGGAGCATATTTACTTAGCAAAGGTTCAAAGGAAGATATAAATATGAAATCTACATATCTTCACCTTATAAGTGATGCATTATCTTCAGTAGGAGTAGTTATAGGTGGAATAATTATTTATTATTTTAATATTTACTGGGTTGATCCACTGCTTACTATAATTATAGGAGTATATGTGATTAAAGAAAGTTATGAAATACTAAAACAAGCAATTAATATTTTGATGCAAGGAGTTCCAGAAAATATAAATATAAATGAACTTGTTCACGAAATTCAAGAAATAGAAGGGGTGAAAAATGTTCATCATGTGCATGTATGGGGATTAAACGATAATAATATATTTTTTGAAGCTCATGTCAACTTAAACCAAGATATATTAGTAAGTGAAACAGTAAAAACATATGAAAATATTGAACATGAATTAAAAGAGCATTTTGGAATTAAGCATATTACAATTCAGTTTGAATATGATTGCCACGATAATACTGGAATAGTTAAAAATGAATAAAAGGAGATGTGATATGTAATGAGCAATTATATTTTATATGACATAACTATAATTCTTTTAATTATTTCATTTTACAAAGATAAGAAAAAAACTAAAATGGCACTTAAAAAATCTTGGAAGTCATTTGAAAATATTTTGCCTAAATTTTTAGGAGTTATAATGCTCGTAGGTGTATTATTAGCCGTATTAAATGCAGAAGTAATATCAAAAATTATTGGAAATAATTCTGGATGGTTTGGAGTGATAGCTGCAGCATTAGTTGGTGCAATAACATTAATACCTGGATTTGTTGCTTTCCCAACAGCAGCAATGCTTATACAAAATGGAGCGGGAATTATGCAAATAGCAGCTTTCGTGTCAACTTTAATGATGGTAGGAATTGTTACTATGCCAGTTGAAATAAAATATTTTGGTAAGAAATTAACTATTTTAAGAAATATATTTGCATTTATATTTTCATTACTCGTTGCATTTATTATTGGAAAGGTGGTTAGTGGCATATGAAGAATTTAATTACGAAATATAGATTTTTTGTTGGAACAATAGTTATTGTAGGAATTATCACTATAATTAATAAAGAATTAGGACTTAAATCTTTAGGTATTGCAGGTTTTAGTTTTAAAGAAATGGCTTTAGTTATACCACCAGTTTTTATTCTACTCGGATTACTTGATGTATGGGTTCCAAAAGAAACTATGATTAAATATATGGGAGAAGGATCTGGAATTAAAGGAATTATATTATCTATACTTATAGGATCTGCCGCAGCAGGACCACTTTATGGAGCATTTCCAGTTGCAGCAGTTTTTATGAAAAAGGGAGTGAAGTTTACCAATATCCTTATATTTATAGGAGCATGGTCTACTACTAAAATTCCAATGTTTATTTTTGAAATGTCATCTCTTGGAAAATCATTTGCAATAACTAGATTATTAATTGATATTCCAGGAATCATAATAATTGCTTATATATTATCAGCATTTGTTTCTAAAGATGAAATTAACAGAATTTATAAGAATGCAGAAAACCTATAAAGCATCTAAAAAATAAAGATTATATGATTAAACCACAAAAAGTTGTAAGGTTGTTTTAAATTTACAAATAGATAAATATAAAAGCAAACTACTTAGTCCAATTTGGTAGTTTGCTTTGTTTTAGATAATTTTAAAAATGATGTATAGTTATTAGAATATTTTCATAATACTATTTTGTGGCAATAATTAAATTTTCGCATAAAATAAATATATAGATAGATATTTATTTAGTGATAATAAAAACTCTTTTAAAATAAGAATAATATTGACAATATATAGATGATGTTTTATATTATAAATAGATGAATATCTATATGGAGAGGTTCTGAATGAAGATGAATTATGAAGAAAATACAAAAATATTTAAAGCATTATCTGATGCAAGTAGACTAAAAATAATTGATATATTATCATGTGGAGAAATGTGTGCATGTGATATCCTACAACATTTTGATTTTACACAACCAACACTTTCGCATCATATGAAAGTATTAATTGAGTCTGGAATTGTAGAAGCTAGAAAGGAAGGTCTTTGGAATTATTACTATTTAAATATTAATAATTGTAATAAGTTAAGTATATTTTTAATGAATCTTGTAACAGAAACAGAAGAATGTATTTGTAAGGATAAATCAAAATGTACTTGTAAGCAGTGAACCAAAATCTTGTATTTTGAGTGAATCGCTTACACCTACGAACGCATGTGAGTAGTGTGTTTCATTATAAGCAGAGAACCAAAATCTTGTATTTTGTGTGAATCGCCTACACCTATGAACGTATGTGAGTAGTATGTTTCATTTATTTATGCTTAACGAGATATCATAAGGAGTGAATGTAAAATGAAAAAAATGATAATATTTGATCCAGCTATGTGTTGTTCGACTGGTGTTTGTGGACCATCTGTAAATAAGGAATTATTAAGAGTTTCAACTGTTTTAAACACATTGAAGAATAAGGGCGTATTAGTTGAAAGATATAATCTTACAAGTAATCCTCAAGCTTTTATTGATAATAAAGAAATAAATGCAATATTAAATACTAAAGGAGTAGATACATTGCCTGTAACTATGGTAGATGGAATTGTAGTTAAAGAAGGTAACTATCCAACTAATGAAGAATTTTGTAGTTTATTAGAAATACCAGCAAGCTATTTAGCAGTTAATATAAAAAAAACTAATATAAAGAAATCTAATAATGGTTGTGGATGTAAAGGTGGATGTTGTTAGAAGATAGTTTTGATTTAGAGGAGAAAGTGATTATTTTTAAGTAGAAGGGAAGGCAGATTATGTTTAAAGCATTTGATATAAAAGAACTGAACTTAACTAAGTATTTATTTTTTACTGGAAAAGGTGGAGTTGGTAAGACTTCAACAGCATGTGCAGTTGCGCTGAGTCTAGCTGATGAAGGAAAGAAGATTATGCTTGTAAGTACCGATCCAGCTTCAAATTTTCAAGATGTATTTGGTACTGAATTAAATAACAAGGGAGTTCAGATAAAGGAAGTTCCTAATTTAGTAGTAGCAAATTTTGAACCAGAAGCTGCAGCAGCTGAATATAGAGAAAGTGTTATTGGTCCATATAGAGGAAAATTGCCAGAAGCAGTATTAAAGAATATGGAAGAACAATTATCAGGGTCATGTACTGTAGAAATTGCAGCATTTAATGAATTTTCATCTATGATAACCGATGAAAAAGTGTTTCATGAATATGATCATATAATATTCGATACAGCACCAACAGGTCATACTTTAAGAATGTTACAGTTACCTTCTGCTTGGAGTAATTTTATTGATGAAAGCACTCATGGAGCATCATGTTTAGGTCAACTTGCTGGTCTTGAAGATAAGAAAGAAATCTATAAAAATGCAGTAAATACTTTAGCGGATAAAGATAAGACGGTACTTGTACTTGTATCTCGCCCTGAGATTTCTCCACTAAAAGAAGCAGAAAGAGCTTCAAGTGAACTTCAAGAAATAGGAGTAAAAAATCAAATACTAGTTGTAAATGGTGTACTTCAAAATCATGATGATGAGCTATCAACTGCTATTTATGAAAAGCAACAAAAAGCTTTAGAAAATATGCCAGCTAAACTTAAAAATATTGAAACTTTTGAAATTCCTTTAAGACCTTATAATATAACAGGACTAGAAAATGTAAGAGCTTTACTAAAAGAAAACCATATTAAAGTTAGCAGCGATACTTTAAACATGACTTCAGTACCAAAACTAAAAAATGTTATAGAAGATCTTTATAATAGTAATAAAAAAGTTATATTCACTATGGGTAAAGGTGGAGTAGGTAAGACAACGATAGCAGCTGCAATAGCATTAGGTTTATCTAAGAAAGGTAAAAAGGTTCATTTAACAACTACTGATCCAGCGGGTCACTTAAAGTTTGTATTAGATGAAAGTTATGGAATTTCATTAAGCAATATTGATGAAAAAGAAGAACTTGAAAAATATAGGCAAGAAGTATTAGGTAAAGCAAGAGAAAATAATATGACTGATGAAGATATTGAGTATATTGAAGAGGATTTAAGATCACCTTGTACTCAAGAAATAGCAGTATTTAGAGCTTTTGCAGAAATCGTTGAAAAATCAGAAAATGAAGTGGTAGTAATAGATACAGCTCCAACAGGGCATACTTTATTACTTTTAGATTCAACTGAAAGTTATAATAGAGAAATTTCTAGATCAGAAGGAGATATACCAGAATCAGTCATAAACTTATTGCCTAAATTAAGAAATGAAAAAGAAACAGAGGTTATTATAGTAACTTTAGCTGAGACAACTCCTGTTTATGAAGCTATGAGACTTCAAAAGGATTTAGATAGAGCAAAGATTCATAGTAAATGGTGGGTAATAAATTCAAGCCTTTATGCAACTAATACAAGTAATGATATATTAAAGGCAAAGGCAAGTAATGAAATTCAGTGGATTAATAAAGTTTGCGAAATTTCAAATGGAAACTTTGGAGTTATTGAATGGAAAGCTGATGAAGTTAAGGGTGAAAAACTTAGTGAGTTAATAGATTAGTTATAAACATAATATGGTAATATTCTAAACCATATATATTCTTAAGAATATTGCCATATTAGAATACACACCTATAAAAAGAGTGCGACAGCACAACCAAGAACTTTTTAACAGATTAAAATCCAAAATATTTATTCAGTTATATTATAGAACTGGATTTAACAGAGCTTTTATAAAAAATGAGGAGGATGAAAAGATGAGATTAATAGTTATAGGAGCAGTGGCGGCAGGAACATCAGCAGCTGCAAAAGCAAGAAGAAATGATGATAATGCAGAAATCGTAATTTATGAAAAAGATAGGGATATATCTTATTCAGGTTGTGGATTACCTTATTATATAGGTAAAGAAATAGAGGACATCGGTGAATTAACTCCTAGAGATCCTGCATTTTTTAGGAAAAAGTATAATATTGATGTATTTACAGGATATGAAGTATTAAATATAAACTCCGATTCGAAAGAAGTAGAAGTGAAAAACCTTAATACAAATGAAGTTTTTAAAGATAAATATGATAAATTAATTGTGGCAACTGGAGCTTCACCATTTGTTCCGCAAATAGACGGAATAAATAACAACAATGTATTTTTCTTAAGAAATGTTCAAAGTGCAAGAAATATAAAAAAATTCATAGAGAATAAAAAACCAAAGTATGCAGTAATTGCAGGTACAGGCTTTATTGGATTTGAAATGTTAGAGAATCTTATGATCGATGGAGTAAATGTAACTATAGTTGAAATGCAAAATAAGATAACTCCAAATCTTGATGAAGATATGGCTAACTTTTTAGAAAATGCACTTATAAAAAAGAAAATAAAAATCATTAAGAATTCAACTATTACAAAAATAGATGATAAAAGTGTTACTTTAAATGATAATACTATAATTAAGAGCGATATGGTAATCATGGCGACCGGAGTTAGACCTAATACAGATTTAGCTAGAGAAGCAGGGATTGAGATTGGTGTAACTAAAGCGATTAAAGTTAATAACAAGATGGAAACAAATATATCTGATATTTATGCTTGTGGGGATTGTATAGAAACTTTTTCTACAATAACAGGAAAGCCAGTATATAGACCATTAGGTTCTACTGCTAATAAAACAGGTAGAATAGCAGGAGAAAATGCAACTGATGGAAAGCTTCAATATAAAGGAAATCTAAGTACAGGGATATTTAAATTATTTGATCTTACTATTGCAAATACCGGATTATCTGAAAAGGAAGCAATAGAAGAAGGTTATGATATTCAAATATGCCACAACATAAAACCAGATAAGCCATCATATTTTCATGGAAAAGAAATGGTTATAAAGGCCATTGCAGATAAAAATACAGAAAAAATATTAGGAGTTCAAATAGTAGGTTATGAAGGTGTAGATAAAAGAATAGATGTGTTTGCTACTTTAATAACTTATGGAGCTAAGGTAGATGAGTTATTTCATTTAGACCTTGCATATGCACCACCATTTTCAACTACTAAAGACCCAATTCATTATACAGGAATGATATTAGATAATGCATTAAATAATAATAGACCAATTATAACATCAAAAGAATTAAAGGAACTTGTAGCAAAAAATGATAAAGTTCAAATAGTTGATGCAAGAGTAAGCAAACAATACGATGAAGCTCATGTAGATAATGCGGTAAATATACCTCATAAAAATCTAAGAGATGCTATGGAAACTTTAGATAAAGATGCAGTAGTTATAACTTATTGTAATAAAGGGGTTACAGGGAATGCAGCACAAAATATATTCATAAATCATGGATATAAAAAAGTGTATAACCTTTCAGGTGGACACAAATTTTATAAGGGAAGTAAATAAAACATTAAATTGTTAAATAAATTAAAAAATTTATTTGGCAATAAAAGAGTATTAATTATTAAAAGTAAAAATAAAAAATGAAAAGAGGCGTTAAAATGAGTAATAAATCATCAAGACTATCATTCTTAGACAGATATTTGACTCTTTGGATATTTGTTGCAATGGCACTAGGAATATTATTAGGATGGGGAGTGCCATCACTCTCAGTAGCATTATCAAAACTATCTGTAGGGACAACATCAATACCAATAGCAATTGGTCTTATAGTAATGATGTATCCACCACTCGCTAAAGTAAATTATAAGGAACTTGGAAAGGTATTTAAAAATCCAAAAGTTCTTGGATTGTCACTAGTACAGAATTGGGTTATTGGACCCGTTCTAATGTTCATACTTGCTTTTGTATTTTTAAAATCTGACTCAGAATTAATGACTGGACTTATTCTTATAGGACTTGCTAGATGTATAGCTATGGTAATTCTTTGGAACAGTTTAGCAGATGGAGATAGCGAATATGCAGCAGCATTAGTAGCATTTAATTCTATATTTCAAGTAGTATTTTATTCTGTATTTGCTTATCTTTTTATTACAGTATTGCCACCTGTATTTGGACTTACAGGGTTTGAAGTTCATATTTCGATGGGGGAAGTAGCAACGTCAGTTGCAATTTACTTAGGCATTCCTTTTTTACTTGGAATGCTTACTAGACTTATATTAGAACCTAAAATGGGAACAGAGTGGTATACAAAAAAGTTTATTCCTAAAATTAGTCCATTAGCTTTAATAGCTTTATTATTTACAATTATAGTAATGTTTATGTTTAAGGGAAAATATATTGTAGAACTACCTTTAGATGTTATTAAAGTAGGGATACCTCTTATAATTTATTTTATAGCAATGTTTTCTGTATCATTCTATATAAGCTATAAATCAGGCATAGATTACCACAAAACTACAACACTCGCATTTACAGCTGCAAGCAATAATTTTGAACTTGCAATAGCTGTTGCAGTAGCAGTATTTGGAATTGAGTCAAAGGTTGCCTTTGCAGCAGTAATAGGACCGTTAATTGAGGTGCCTGTAATGATAGGATTAGTAAATATAGCATTGTATTGGGGAAGAAAGTATTTTTCATATTCTAAAGATGAAAATATCTAAAGTGCAAAATTTTAATAAGTGGTAAGGTAAGATATTTAAGAGAATAGTCAATATAAAAGGAACTAAAACATCCTAAATAATAAAATAGCAAGAGTAAAGAGTTATTTATGTGTATTTTAGTTCTTAATAAAATTGATGGCCATAAAAGATGTAGAACTTTTATTGAAACATATATAATCTGATTTTTGAATTTTTATGTTAATTTACACATATTGCAATTAATAATTTACAATGTGCAACTAACAATTTAGGATTAAGCTCACTTATAACTATATGATTTCTAAAATGATTAATGCAACTGTAGAAATTTAATTGCAACATATATAATTAAAAATAATTTAAAAGGAGATTAAGAATATGAAATATTATCTTATGACTTACAGTGCAGAGATTACACTTAGTGGAAATAGAATTTATTGGAGCAAGGCTTTAAATGGTGACCCTGTAGATTACTTTATAGAAGCGAAAGAAGAAGAGGAAAGAAAACAAACACTTAATCATTATAAAGAGTTTGCACTTAACTTTTTTACTGAAATAACAGAAAAACAATATTTAAAATTAAATAAATAACTTGATTTTAAAGTTTATAAGATAAAGCTATAATAGTACAAAATTACACTATTATAGCTTTAAATATAATTAATAAAATAACACATAAATGAAAAAATAGAGTTAACAAAATGAAAAGTTATATAATGGATTATTTACGAGGATTGGAAAGCGTAGAATACCATCAATCATAAGTATAGTATTTCACAAAGTTCATTATATTTTAATGATAAAAATGAATTAATGTTAATACTTACACTAGATATTCCTAAGCGTAAAAAATTAAGTATCTAGATAGCCTGCCCTATTATTGATAAAGTTAAATCAAATATTATTAATGGGAGGACTAATATGTCTAGAAAATTAGATAATGCCAGTTGAGAAGATGGAGAATAAAATTAATGAAAAGGACAAAGAATTAAGTGCAAAAGATGAAGAAATAAAAAAACTTAAAAATGAGTTAGAATTCTTAAAATGTGTTATATCAAATAAAAACAGAAAGATATTTGGAGTTTCTAGTGAACAAGTAGATGTAAACCAATTATCTCTATTTAACGAAGCTGAAGAATTTAGTGATTCAAACATAGAAGAACCTACTTTAGAGGAAATTACATATAAAAGAGCTAAGAAAATTAATAGATGTAGTTAATCTCTCACATGCATGGGAAAATATTTTAAAATATTCTAAACTTCCTCATAAAAAGTTTCATTCATTAAGGCATACATTTGCTACAAAACTATTTGAAAAAGAAGTACAATTAAAAACAGTTTCAGAACTTTTAGGGCATAGCTCTATAGAAATAACAGCTAACACTTATACTCATGTTATTCCAAAACAAAAAACAACTGCAGTTGAAAAACTTAATTAGATGTTTAATTTTTAATAATGTAGAGGATATTTTAATGAGAAAATCTAATAAAAAACTTAGTCGGGAAAAAGTCGGGAAAACAAGAAAAACACCAACCATTTAGATACCTAAATGCTGATGTTTACTTAAATGGTGACCCCTAGGAGAATCGAACTCCTGATTTCACAAGAAAAATATTTTAAATAACTATAAGTGGCTATAACCCTTGAAAATACTAATGTCCATATTTATAAAAAATATAAGTAGACATATCTAAATAAAACTATGGTGTAAAAATGGTGTAAATTTTTTTGAAGGTTTGAGTAAGTAAATAAGACTTTAATTTGAAGTACAGTGTAATTGTTTTATGATTTCAATAATATAAAAATATTAAATACATCTTAGTCTGTTTTAAGAAATCTAAATATAGGTTATAATAGAATTATACATATTTGATACTTAAAGGGGTGAAATTGTGATTAATATAGATGCTAAGCAAAATGACTTAAAGAATTATTTGATAAGTAATACTAATATAGTAGCAGCGTGGTTTATAGGGTCATATGGAACAGCAGACCAAACAGAGGACAGTGATATTGATATTGCCTTATTATTTGATAAACCTGTTGATATTTTGGCTGAGATGGAGATATTATGCAAAATTAGTGAAATTGTTGAATTTGATAATATTGATACTATTAATCTTTTGTGTGCACCTATAACATTACAATTTAAAGTTATAGATGAAGGTCGAAGTATTTATGAAAAAGATTATTATAAAGTTTGTGATTTTATGGAAGAAACTTTTAATAAATATAGAGATGAAAAATATTATTTAGATAGATTTATGTATGATTTTTATGAAGGTTATGGAGTTAGGAGTAATGCTTAATGGAATTTGATAAAAATAAAGTAGATCAAAAATTGCTGTTTATGGATACTTGTTTAAATAAATTAAAGAAACTAAAAGCCTTTGATAAAGAGATATTTATAGAGGATTTTACAAAAGTTGATAGTGCTAAATATTTATTGCAGGTAAGTATAGAAGCAATGTTAGATATATCAAGTCACTTAATTGCTAGAAATAGATGGGGAAAGCCGAAAGATAACAAAGAACATTTTCAAATATTATCTGATAATGGGATAATAGATAAGAACGATGTATCAATATATTTTAATATGGCGAAATTCAGAAACAGGATAGTGCATATGTACTTTAATATTAGTGATGAGATGATATACGATATTGTTCAGAATAATATTAATGATTTTGAAAGATTTATTGGTAATATTGCAAGAGTAATTATATAAATTTATATTATTTCTAAAACAGTGTCATCTAAAAATAGGATTTCTATTTTTAGATGACACTAATCCTTTTTCGAATGTTCATAATAGTAGCTTCTTAATAATACTTTCTATATATCCTCAAATTCATATTGTATGCCAGTATTTTCTTCTATGTTATAATCAAGATTTTTATAGCCTTTAAGTCTTTTATTATACATTTTTACTAAAATGGAGACATTATTGTCTACGTAGTCATATATTTTCACCACATTTTTACCTTCGTACGTTCTTTGTAATCTTCCAGCATATTGTTCAAGTATGCCTTTCCAAGATATTGGCATTGTTAAAAACAAAGTATCTAATCGTGGTTCATCAAAACCTTCACCAATATATTTTCCAGTTGCTAATATTATAAATTGTTCGTCTTTAGAAAATGATTTTATCATATCAATAGCTAAGTTTCTTTGTGTATTCTTCATTCCGCCTTTTAATACTACAATTCTATCAGTATATGTACTAAGCATGTTTGATAAAATATTTAGATGTTCCACTCTTTCAGTTAATACGAGTGGGGTAGAACCAAGGTTAAATGATTCAATAACATCATTTATAATCAATTCATTTCTCGATTTATCATTCATAATTTTATTAAATAGCTCTGCTAGTTTTAATTTAGATAAATCTTTATGAGATTGTATTTCATTATTTCTTGGGATAAGCATATGTGCAATTTTTTTCTCATTTTCTACTTTGCTAATTGCCTTATGGACTGTAAGCGTAAAAAAATTAACGGATAGATAAATGTAAACATCTATTGTTAAAATTAACATAGATTTTAACAATGGAGGTTTATTTACATGAATAATAATGAAAATATAAATTGGAGAGAAATTGTTG
>JAKBFR010000075.1 GCA_021837545.1 Bacillota bacterium
ATAGCATCATTATTGGCAATTATTGCTTCAATTTTACCATCAAGCGTTAATAAATTTGATTCCATTGCAGTTTTAGCACATTCTTCGTCCCAATTACAAACGACTGATAAAAGCTGCTGTGTTTTTATTCCTGCCTCATTAATTGTTTGAATGGAATACTTAGTTCTCGCAATTGTTTCTGGGCTATTAGCTGGCCCTTTTAACATAACATATTGCATTATATTATCTTTATTTTTATCTAAATTTTCTTTGTTAGCATTCCACGTATCAACAAGGATTTTACCTTGTTGAATCCCAGATTGATTAATATCTGTATCAATAATAACATCGTTATGGTAAGGTTTAAGAAAATTTACTATTGGTGTAGTTTGCGCGTAGTATAGAATTAATGGAATATTTTTTTGTTCTATTTTATTAAGAATACCTTTAAGGTTATCTATGTTAGTACTGACTGGATTTAATATAATAAGGTTAAAGTATTGATTAAGTGCTTGATCAAGACCTTCATTTTGAATAACTTGATTCCCTCTTGCATCAAAAAAAGTAAATTGAACTTTATTTTCATTTTCTTTTTGAATATCTTCTAAGTTTTTTTTGACATTAGAAATGAATTGATCGTTAAAATCATTTAAGAATACAGCTACTTTAAGTGGATTTTGAGGACTAATATCTGGACTAGCATATGCAGTATTTTTAATACTATGGAATAATAATACTGAGATAAAAGCAAGGGATAATATCTTTTTTAATATCTTCATTTAAACCCTCCATGCATATTTGTTAAATTATAATATTTAGTATTAGGTTACCTTTTGATCTAAAATTTATTCTTACTATAGATGATATAGTATAAAAGTCATTTTAAATTTATTTATAATTTGGTATATACAGAAGGTTAAAGTTGAGATATATGAGAGAGGCTAATAGATGGACATTACTATTATTTTGGAAGTGATACTTCATTAGTTATACCGAGAGAAATTGAGATAAAACGTATTAGTACCTAATGAAAATTGATGGTTCACATCAGTTTTTATTAGGTACTTTATATTATGAATCATAAGGAACTATAATTATCTGAATATCTTTAGCTTGATCTAAAAGCTTATTAGCTGTAGATCCTCTAAAAAGTATTTGAAGCTTAGTACGTTTTGAATGCCCTATAACCAGATTAGTTACATGCTTTTCATGGGCAATTTGTAATAAGGCTGTAGAAACTGAAGGTCCTTCTAATTGTATAACTGTCCCATTAAGTTTTTTAGTTAATTCTATATTACTATCAAGTCCCTTAATTATTTCAGGTGTTTCCTTAGGAGACATGAAATGAGTACACTTAACATAAACAACATACCAAGGACACTTATATTTTTTAGCTAACCTAGCACCAAATCGTATTAGTCTTTTGGAGTTAGGATTAGAAGAAATAGATACCATAATTTTCTCGGAAGTATACCAGTTCTCATGAATAGCATGTTTATTTTTATACTCCTCTAAATCTTCATCAACTTCATCAGCAATTTGCCTTAAGGTTAATTCTCTAAGAGCACTAAGGTTACCAGTTCTAAAAAAGTTTTTAAGAGCTGATTCTATTAGATAAGGTTTATATATATTACCTCTTTCCAATCTTTTTCGTAGTGCTTCTGGGGGCATATCTATAACAACTACTTCAGCATCAGCAATAATTCTGTCTGGAATAGTTTCATTAACACCTATACCTGTTATTTGTTTTACAATGTCGTTAAGACTTTCTAAATGTTGAAGATTAACCGTTGAATAGATATTAATGCCAGCATTTAATATTTCCAATACATCTTCATATCTTTTCTTATTCTTAGAGCCAGGTACATTAGTATGAGCTAACTCATCAACTAATACTAAGTCAGGGTTCCTTTCTATGATAGCTTCTACATCCATTTCCTTTAATGTAACTGAATTATAAGTTATTTCTTTTAATGGAATCATAGGAAGATTTTTAAGTTGATTAATTGTATGTTCTCTTTCATGACTTTCAAAATATCCTATAACTACATCTTTCCCACGCTCAAACCTTCTATTAGCTTCATTTAACATGGTAAAAGTTTTACCAACTCCTGGGGCATATCCTAAAAATACCTTAAGATTACCTCTAGTTTGTTTTCTATATTCTTCTAATGCTTTTTCGGGGGTAATCCGTTGTTTTTCATCAAAATCCATATAAATCACCTTATTCTAAATTTTTTAATTCTTCAGAGAAGTGTTTGAATAAATTTCCCTTTTCAATTTCACCTTTTGATATTAATAAATCACCAAAGTTCATATAAACCATAGGATCTGTTGGAACAGTGTTATTTGATAAATCTATATCTTCTTTTATTGATTTATTATTTAAGATGTCAGGAAGAAGTAGATTATTATAATCAGGAAATATTTCATCGAGTATTTTATGTATTGTATTAGCGGTAAATGGTTTTTGAAGATAAGCTACTGCACCAAGTTTAGTTGTTGTGACTGCATTTTTTATTGTTGCAAAGGCAGTCATAATTACTATATTAAATGTATATCCATCTGTTCTAATTTGTTCAAGAAGAGCGGTGCCACTCATTATTGGCATTTTAATATCAATAAAGGCAATGTCAAAATCTATAATAGATATTAATTCTAATGCTTCACTGCCATTACTAGCACAATGCACTGAAAATCCTGAATCTTTTAAACAATGAGATAATAGAATTCTAATGTTCTTTGTATCATCAACTATTAATGCAGTTTTCATAAGAAATCCTCCTAGATTATTATTACTAAATTTATACTACTTTAGATTAATTTTTTTATCAATAATAAATACTTTGAGTAAAGTAGATTATATTAACAAAAACAAACGCATTATAGAGGAGATTTAAAATAACAGTCAATAAAAGTATGGATTATAAATTAACAAAGTATTATGGGCGTTAGATAATGAACTATAAGGTATAATATAATTTAATAAGTATGTTAGGCACGTGAAATAGAATAACAATATGAAATAGACCAGAATACTGACATGTTATTGTTTTGAATGTGTTTTATAGGGAGGATAAAAAATGATAAAGAGCATAAAATCTAAGATTTTTTTAATTTTAATAGTATTTATATCATTAACAATAGTGAACAGCTTTGTATCAATTAATTTTTTTAACAAATTACAAAATTCTATAGATTCAATAATGCATTCTAATTATGATAGTGTAGTATATGCGCAGAATATGAATGATTCATTAGAAAGGCAGGACAGTTTAGAGCTCTCTTTTATATTTGAGAATAATTTAGAAATTTCACCTGAGTATGAATTAAATAATACTAATTTCTCTGAGTGGCTGGGTAAAGCTAAAAATAATATCACAGAAAAAGGAGAACAGGAAGCTATAGATTTAATTGAAAAAAGTTATACTGATTATATAGATAATGTAAGAACATTAATAGATATTAAAAAAAATCAAGGAAATAATGAAGCAAGTAAATATTATTATAGTACCGTTTTCCCACTATTTAAAGATGTAAAAGGAAACTGTAATACTCTTTTAGAGATTAATCAAAAATCAATGATGAATATGAAGGATAAATCAAAAGAATTAGTAAATACAGCTAGATACAGTGCACTAGGTATAGCTGGAGTTGTTCTTATAATAGGCATTTCTATAATAAGCTATTTACTCCGAAAGATCATACATCCAATTGAAGACTTAGCAATTGGAATTAATAAAGTATCAGAAGGAAATTATGAATATGCAATTCCACTAAAAAGAGGAAAAGAAATTAATTTTATATTTGATTGCTTTAATAACATGGTAGAGAAATTAAAAGAATATGATAGATTAAATGTAAATAAAATATTAAGGGAAAAGCAAAGAACAGAAGCAATAATAGAAAGCATCAACTCTCCAATAATAGTTACAGATGATGAGAATAAAATAATAATGCTAAATAAATGTGCTGAAAGAGTATTTGATGTAAAAGAAAAAAAGGTTATTAATAGAGAATTTTTAGCTGGTATTGGAGAAAAGAAGGTGTTTAATATGATACAGGAGGCACGTAATTCCACTGATGAGTATAAAGCCTTTGAGGAGATAAAAATTGGAGAGAATGAGGAGAAAGAATACTATAGAATAACAATAAGTCCTATTTGGTTTACTAAGAGCGAAAATTTAGGCGCTGTTACTATTATGCAAGATATAACTAAATTTAAAGAAATAGATGAAATGAAAACAGATTTCATATCAAATGTATCACATGAATTTAGAACTCCTTTAACATCGATTTGTATGGCAGTTGGATTGCTTCTTGATAGAAATACATATATTAATGATGATGAAATTGAACTATTAACAATAATAAAAGAAGATAGTGATAAATTAGATAATTTAGTCAGTGAGTTGCTAGATTTATCTAAAATGAAATCAGGAAAAATTGAGATGGAGATAAGAGATATAGATATAAATGAGGTCATACATCAAATAAAAAGAGCATTTAAAATTCAAATTGAAGAGAAGAATGTAACATTAAGTATTGATACTAATGGAATAGTGAGAAAAGTAAAAGGAGATATAAATAAAATATCATGGGTAATAGCAAACTTACTTGGAAATGCTTTAAGATATATTAAAACTGATGGTACGGGAACTATAGAAATAAAAGCAAGAGAAGTAAACAACAAGATGCTAGTATCTATTTGTGATAATGGAGAAGGAATTGCAGAAGAGTATCAAGAATTAATATTCGAAAAGTTTGTACAAATAAAAGATAAAAATGGAGAATCAACTGGAAGCTCTGGGTTAGGGCTTGCTATATGTAAAGAAATTATAAAGGCACATGGTGAAGAAATATGGGTAGATAGTACAGTGGGTGAAGGTAGTTCGTTTTACTTTACACTTAAAGCTGGAGGAGCATTATGAGTTTAAAAAATTTATTAATAAAAAGATAATAGATATATATTTTAAGACTTTACATATTGGTATATAATGAAAGAATAGGATGGTAAGTAAAATCTTATCTAGTTAAGAAATGAGGTGACTTTTTAGTGAAAAATGATATTCTGTACCCAAAAGATGAGAAAATAGATACAAATTCTTTAAAAGATTTGTTTGAAAATAAAATAAAACAGATTAAAGATTTGTTTTATTATAGATTACTAAATAAAGATAAAAGAATAGATGCTAATGAAAAAGAAAGTTTGACATTGGAATCAGTAAAAAAACAATATGAAGAATTGAAGTCTAAAAAAGAGGAATTTGAAAGGTATGAGGACGATTTATTAAAATATGAAGATGAAATAAAAGATATGGATTATTGTTTAATAAAATCAAGTGATTTAACTTCTGCAATAAACTGTAAGAAAAGTAGTTTATCACAAAGGTTTTTGAAATATATAAACGTTAATTTAAGTATTAATGCAATTAACACCTTAATGTTTATGGATAGAGAAAGTATCATAAAAATAGAAGATGTTATAAGTAAATTAGATAGAAATGAAATATTTATAGAAAAAACATATAAAGTAAATGAATTTAATATTAGAAAAATATGCAATTTACATATAAGTTATGAAGAGAATAAATATGAAATAAAAGACATAGCCCCTTATAATAAAGAGATATCTAGTACCTTAAGTGAAATTTCTAATAAATATGAGGAACATCATCTGCAAGATAAAGAAATACGAGATAAATTTATAAAAGCATTTTCAGATGTTAAATATGAATTAAACATAGCGAGCCCATGGATGAATAACTATGTAGTAAATAATGATTTGATAAATAAAATGGAAAGTTTACTTATCAAAGGAGCTTCTATTAAAATAGCTTATGGAATAGAGGAAAATAGTTATAATTTTAAAAGCGATAATAAAAATTTAAATAGCGATAGAATAGCACAAAGATTAAAAGAAAAATTTGATGTTTATGGCGATAAATTTAAAATTAAAAAAGTAAATTCACACAATAAACTATTAATTTGTGATGAAAGTTATTATCTTGAGACAAGTTTTAATTTATTATCCTTTGCTGGAGAATACGATGAAAACTCAAAAGATACAAGAGGTGAAGGCGCTACTTATAGCACTAATTTAGAAGTCATACAAGACTTAAGAAATAGATATTTCAATTTTTAATTGCTTTAATTTCATGAATAATTAATATACAATGATAGGTGGAGATAAACAAATATAGGGAGGGGTAAATAAATATGAATACTAAATATGTTGTCATAATTCAATGTGATATTGCACATAGAAGGTGCAGTGGTTTTGCATGTACAAATGCTTTTTACAATAAGGATGAAGTTTTTAAGGAGTATGATGATGCTACAAGATATATTTCTTTTACTTGTGGTGGATGTTGCGGAAAGGGAGTTGCCTCCAAATTAGAACATTTCTCAAAAATGGTATATAAAAAAAATAATATTAGTAAAGATGAAATAATAGTTCACTTATCATCATGTATGGTAACTGATAATTATCACTACGATAGGTGTCCGCATGCAGAATATATTAAAAATATAGTTACAAAGAAAGGCTATAAAAATATAGTCGAAGGCTCTTACATAAGTTGTGGCGCGAAAAAGAAGAGAGAAGAAGGCATATACAACTCTTATGAGTAAAATCAGTTTTTAATACTTAAATATAGAATAGAAATAAGAGTTTAGTGTGGAAGTGAAAACTTCTTAATTGAGAATAAGAGATAGAAGTATAGATAAAGAATATCCTTATAAATGAGTAGTATATAAAGTTTGGATATAATCATAGTATGTCCTATTAAAAATAAATAATAAATTAAAACATCGTATTATTCAGGGTGAATTTACGATGTTTTTTGTTTCACAGTACTTTATAATATAAGATTTAGAGAATTAGTATTAGATTATTGTATTGAAAAAATTAATTATGAAATATTTACAAAATATGTTATAATTAATACATAATAGTAATATTATGAAGTGAATATTATTTATATACGATGATGGAGAAGAATAATATAAGAATAGAAACAAACTATATAATAATTCGAGATTTTAAGCGAAAAAACTCAGAAAACCTTTATCGGATTGCTAAAGAGAAAAACATTTTTCGATTTATGCGTGATTAGGCAGAAAATAAGCAGTGAGGATAAGAAAGCACGATTTATATTTATTATGTTATTGGGAGGATATAATTATGGCAAATATCTTAAATGATGAGGAAATATTATGCTCTATTAATTCCTATAAAAACGTTAAAGCTCCTAGTACAATAGCAAACTTTTTCACAAATTTAATTTCAGGGGGAGTAAGTGGTGGGGTAATAAATGATTTCAAATTAATTCTTACTCCAAAAAATTTATATATACAGGCTATTGGACATGCTGCCTGGGGTGGTTTATCTGAAGCGTTATATACAGATCAAATTGCAAGAGAAGATATACAATCCTTTGAAGTAGAAACTCAAAGAACTAAAGAATCTATTACAATAACTACAATCGATGATAAGAAAATGACTTTTATTAGAGACAATGAAAATAAGAATTATTTAGCATTAATAATGGCTATGTTTATATCAGAGAATAAAGAAAATTAAATTAATCATAATTTTGTTTAAGAGGTGATTTAAGTTGGAATCTAATATTATATTACTAGCAATTTTGGCGGCTTCAATACTAGGAAAGGCCAATTCTGTAGCCATTGCAAGTTGTATACTCTTAATTATTAAGCTTTTAAATATGGACAAATACCTTTTCCCAGCCATAGAAAACCATGGAATGTCTTTAGGATTAACATTACTTATTGCTGCTATTTTAATTCCAATTGCAAATGGAAAAATTACACCTATTAACATTAGAAATGTCTTTACTTCATGGATTGGTATAGCAGCATTATTAATTTCTCTTTTTACCACCTATTTAAGCGGGCTTGGATTGCAATATCTTACGGTTCAAGGCCATGGTGACCTAATGCCAGCATTAATAGTAGGCGCGGTTATAGCTGCTTCTTTTTTAGGTGGGGTTCCAGTTGGACCTTTGATTACTTCAGGAATGCTTGCATTAGGCATTAAGCTGTTTAATAAATAAATTATATTATTGACCTTATAATTTAAAAACGTTATTACTATAAAAATAAATAAAAATTTTTTATTATATAAGTTGCAGTTTTAATTCTTCAGCAAATTAAGATACGGTTACCTAATTGATGTAGATTATTTCTTGCAATATATATAGTACCAATTAAAAATCATATTTAGTCTTAGTTGGATAGGTTAGCAGTGCATATAAAAATGCACTGCTAAAAAAACACTGAATTTCAATTAATAATTGTGACAGAATCAAGAATAATTAAAAATATTGTCGCTATTATAATATTTTTCAAATAAATTGTAAAAAAATGAAATACGATTAATAAAATAGATTATATGTAAACGGTTAACAAACAAGCTATTTTATTGTAAAATTAGATTATGAATTATCTGGTTATAATATATATTGGTGAAAAATAGGGGTGGTAGCGATATGGAATGCATTTTAAAAAAGTCTGATGAAAAACCATTTTTATATAGTAAAAACAATATAGTTACTGAAATTGATAACCATTTTATAAATCTTACTGGCTATTCTAACAGTGAATTAATCGGAAAATCACTTACAGAAATAAGTTGCATGCTGAAAATTGATTCTCAAATATACCTTGAAAATATTGAATATGAATATACTTGTTTTATGTTTACTAAGGAATATGAACCAATAGAAGTTACTATATCTTGTGAACGATTAAAACACAATAACGAAAATATTTACTTTATTGAAGAGAATAAAAACTCAAGGATTAAAGAAAGGTTCGATTTCGTTAAGCAACTGTATACAGACCGCAAAACAGGAATTTCAATCATTAGTGTTCCTGAGTTAATTATACTTGATGTAAACGATAACTACCTTAATTTTTTTGATGAGCCTTATAATAGAATTGACAATTGTATTGGTAAAAAACATGACATAATAATATCTAAATATGGAGGTAGTGAGGCAGAAAAAAAATTAAATTCTGTCATAACTACAGGTAAACCATATTATGTAGAAGAATTTGAACAAGATTGTTGTGAGAATGGAATTACTTACTGGAATATATCTATAGTGCCAATGTTTGTAGAAGGAAATTTAAAATATATAATTAATAAGATATTGGATGTAACAGAAAAAGTTATAAATAGAAAGCTTTTAAATGAGCGAGTTGAATTTATTAAAGAGCAAAAAGAACAGTTAGAAGCAGTACTTGAAAATATGTCAGATGGAGTGTTCATTGTAGGTAAAGATAAGAAAGTTATTAAAATGAATAGTAGAGCTAAAGAATTTTCATATTCTCCTAATTTACTTAATAAAATAGGTGACACATTAACTGAATCAAAATATTATGATTCGGAAGGTCATTCACTACAATCCAATGATTTTCCAATTTGGAGAGTTTTATTAAAGGGCGAAAGAATAAAAGACTTTAGAATTACATGTCATAGACCTGACGGAGTATATCATTTTAGCTTTAGTGGAAGTCCTATATATGACCAAAGTGGTAATATATTAAAGGCTATAATTTGCCTTCGTGATGTTACAGAACAGGTGAATAAGGATGATGTAATAAGACAGCAGAAACAGCAGTTGGAGGCCATTGTTGAAAATATTTCTGACCAACTGGTATTTGTTAATAAAAATGGTGATTATACTTTGATAAACAAAATAGCTAAACCTAACCATTTATACGATATTTCAACAATAAAGAATAATCAAACTGATTTTGAACAAGCAGAATATTTTGATATGAATGGTGATTTAATTTCATATGAGAATCTACCTGTACAAAGGGTAATAAGAGGTGAAAAAATCTATAGATATATATTAATTGCAAAGATTAAAAATGCCACTACTTACACAGTTGTAACAGGGACTCCAACATATGATACAGCAGGGAATTTTATTGGAGCTGTAATGATTTATCGTGATATGACTGAAAAGATAAAAAATCAGGAAAATGAATTCTTAAAAACACAATATAAAGCATTAGATACATTAATAGAAAATTTAGAGTTGGGATGTGCAATTGCTTCCTATCCAGATTTCAATATTAAATATATCAACAATAAATATTGCAACAGTTTAAAGAAAATTAATCCAGAGGTAGAGTCATCATCTATTATGGGGAAAAATGTATTTGATATGTTTAAATACAATAAACACCAAAGAAATAAATTAGAAATTAATCTTCAAAATTCAATAGAAAAAAAATCGAAGTCTTTCTTCTACCACAAAAAATACATTGATGCAGGGGAAGAAAGATTTTTAAAAATAATGTGTCAACCTATGTTTGGATTAAACAATAAGGTTCTTGAAGTGATTTTTATTGAAATAGATATAACTGAGGAAATAAAAGCAAAAATTAAAATGGAAGAAACTCTTAAAATACAGTATGAAATGTTCTCAAATATATCACATGAGCTTAAAACTCCATTGAACGTAATTTTTAGTGCTAACCAATTAATGCAATTTCATATAAAAAATAATTCATTTGAAGCGAATAAGGAAAAAGTTTCTAGAGATATTAATATCATTAAACAAAATTGCTATAGGTTCACAAAGATTATAAACAACATAATAGATATATCTAAACTAGAATCAGGATTTTTAAAATTAAATCTATCAAATGAAAATATAGTTAATATTACTGAAGGTATTGTTGAATCAGTATCAGATTATATTGAGAAAAAAGGACTAAATATTGTTTTTGATACAAATACAGAGGAAAAGATTATAGCTTGTGATCCTGATAAGATAGAACGGATTATTCTAAATATTATTTCTAATGCAGTTAAATTTACAAATATAGGTGGAATAATATTTGTAGACATACTTGATAAAGGTGATACTGTTGAAATATCAATAAAGGATACTGGTATAGGAATGGACAAGAAGTATTTGGATAACATTTTCAAAAGATTCCATCAAGTAGATAAGTCTCTTTCACGTAATGCTGAAGGAAGTGGTATTGGATTATCATTAGTAAAATTATTAGTTGAACTTCACGGTGGAAAAATAAGTGCAGAAAGCACCCAACATGAAGGAAGTATATTTAAAATAGAACTTCCTGCAAGGACTATAGAAAATCCGAAAGATATTGAGGAAGGCAAATCTATGAACAGTAAGATTGAAAGGATAAATGTTGAATTTTCTGATATATATTCAATATCATAATTGCATAATTATTTTTGTATATTGAGGTATTAGGGGGTGTAAATAATCAAAACTATAGTAATCTACAAGTCAAAGACAGGTTTTACAAGGAAATATGCAAAATGGATTGCAGAAGATTTACCAGCGGATATTTTTGAGGTATCAAAAGTGACTATCAATAAGTTGATTGAATATGATACCATAATTTATGGTGGTAGTTTGTATGCGGTAGGTATCAACGGAGTAAAGTTAATAACACAAAACATTAACAAACTAAAAGATAAAAAGGTAGTGGTTTTCGCAACAGGAGCATCACCTTCAAGAGAAGATGTAGTAA
>JAKBFR010000076.1 GCA_021837545.1 Bacillota bacterium
AACGAGATGATAATTATAATTCTTTATATTTGGTTAAGCAAAAGAACTATATTATTGAAGCGGTGGATATATCTTTAGATGATATAATAAATATTTATAAAAATATAGAAATTATCCCAGAGCCTGATATACCATTTCCACAAGCAAATAGTTTTAAAAGAATTATTAACTTGTGTGAAGTGTTGTATGAAAACAATATGACCAAAGATGATATTACAATGAATTATGACTTTGATCCAAGGCAAACAAATTATTATACTGATGCAGCTAGATATTTAGGTCTTGTAGAGAAAAAAAGACACGCTGGTTCTATAGAATTTTATTTAACAGTTGAAGGACAGGCTTTGTTTAAACTTAGATATAAAGCAAAACAATTAAAATTTGCAGAATTAATACTTAGGCATAAGCCATTCTATGATGTTTTTAAGAATTGTTTGAATAGTGGACAAGTTCCGACTAAGAACGAAATTGTTACTATCATGGAAAGTTCAAGTATATACGGAATAAGTTCAGAAAATACATATGGACGGAGAGCATCGACAATTACAGGATGGTTAAATTGGATATTGGACTTAAATAGATAGGAACATCTGTTTTAAATTAAGTGTACAGTGTATCTTCAAAGTATGAGGATGCACTTTTTTTGTGGTTTATAGCTTTATGCTATTCTTTTATAAGGTAGTTTATATTATTAGGGTATAGTTTTGAGAAAAAATTATACCTTGTTTTATTTCTTTGAGTATGGGGTGGCGTTTTAGGTTTATATATAAAAAATAATTTAAGAGTGTTAGTTGAAATAAGGGAGCTTTATTCTTTAAAGTAGACTACTATAGTAACTTCAATTATTTATAACATCAGTAGAACTGAAATATATTCTTGAGGTGTTAGTTAATGATAGAAAAAGAAATGATTGAAGAGTTAAAGGAACAATGGAGGGAAGAAGTAAAGGCAGAGCTTTATGTAGAACTAAAAAGTTTGAAGTATATTAAAGTATTAGGCAGACAGGAATTAATGAAACTATTTAACTGTGATAGATTTAAGATGAACGAAATAATGAATAGTGATAATAGACCACCAGTAGTTTATATTGGTAGAGATTACTATACAACCGAACAGCAGATGATTGAGTATTTTGAGAGAGAAGATAATAATAAGAGACGCAAAAATAAAGTGTCTAATAACCAAGTTATGGGGTATGAGTTTTATAGTGATTTGAAAGTTTTGTATAAAAAAGACTTGATGAAGATGCTTAAAATGAAACGAACTAAATTTCTTGAGTTCATTAAAACAGGAACATTTCCAGTGAAGGTTATAGGTCAAGAGTGCTATATAACAGAGAAGAAGCTACAAGAATGGTTCTATAATGTTGCTGATACAAAAATTACTTTATCAAAATAAAAGTATTGAGTAAAATAGATATATTACTAGGCAAAATAAAAAAATAGAAATATTACTAGCAAATAATTACTAGCACAATTTTAATAATCGGGGTAATCCCTTAGGACATGCTGGTTTAGAAAAAAACAGTTTACGACTTCAAGTCCCGTTACCTGCACCAAATCAGAAATTACATAAACCCCAGTGAAGTTCACAAATGGTGGACTTTACTGGGGTTTCGTTATGTAATGATATTTATGGTAATACAGAATCCTCCTGGCCTGTTTATGTACTTAGAAAATAATAATGTTAAATTTGTATTGATAATTATAAATAAAATGACTCATAGTCATTTTTATGTGATATAATTTATAAATAAAAGATTTTCTGATAGAGGGATAAAAGATGGAGAATGTAATTAAGATTTTTAGAAGAGATATAAAAAATATATTTACTAATTGGGCAGCAACAATTGTAGTATTAGCTTTGATTGTAATACCCTCATTATATTCTTTAATAAATATATCAGCATCTTGGGATCCGTATTCAAATACTAGTGGATTAAAGGTTGCAGTTATTAATGACGATAAGGGGACCGTTTTTGAAGAAAAAAACATAAACTTAGGAAATGACTTAGTTGAAAAATTGCAAGATAATGATAAATTAGAATGGGTTTTTGTTGATAAGGAAACTGCCAAGGAAGGTTTATTAGAAGAAAAATATTACGCAACAATTGAAATACCAGAAAGTTTCTCAGAAGATGTTGCTACAATAACTAAAAAAAATACTGTAAAGCCTAAGTTAATATACACAGTAAATGAAAAGAAAAATGGGATAGCGGCAAAAATAACAGATGCAGGTGTAAAATCTGTTAAAAGTGAATTGGACCAAAATATAGTAAAAAGTATTTCTGGAATTTTATTTAAACTATGTGATGAAGTTGGCGTGGATATAAAAGATAATAGACCACAGCTCAGAAATATAATGGATTCAGTTTATAAATTAGATGATAATATGCCAGAACTAGGAGTGTTGTTAGATGAATCCATTACTGGAACAATAAGTGTTTCAGATTTGTTAGAAAAGGGAAATGAAATTATACCAGTAGCATCTGATACCCTTGATGCGGCCAATGAATTTTTAAATAAAACGCAAAATTATTTAAATGAATCTCAAAAGAGTTTAGATTACGATACTCCAAAAATAAAAGAAAAGTTAATTGAGTCAGAAAACTTACTTGATACGTCTAGTGTAGCGCTTAAAAACCTGGATGAGAAGATATTGCCAGAAGTAGCTAAAAAAACATTATTAACAGTATCTGATTCTGCTAATGCAACAAAAGAAAGTGTTGATGATGCTAAATCAAGACTTAGAGATATAAAGAAAGCAATGGATAATGTTAGTGATATAGAAATTACTACCCCGTCAATTGATGAATCACTTAAAAGTTCATCAGCCCAAATAGCAAAAGTGCAACAAAGCCTTGATAAGCAAGCAAAGGCGTTAAAAAATGCACAAGATGCCCTGAAAGACGAAAGTGAACAAATTTCTAAAGTAATAGTTAGATTAAATACTATTGATGAGCAACTTGATATATTAATCAATAGATCTGATAAAGAAATCAAAAAATTAGACAATGGCGAAAAATTAGATACTCAAAATCTTACAGATACAATAAAAGTGTTGGATGATGCACATACTTTAGTTTCAGATATTTTAGATAAATACGATTCAGAGATTATACCAACAATTAATAGGGGATTTGATTCAATTAGAGAAATTTCAGATAAAGGATCAAATTTAACTGCTCAAGGAAAAAATATTTTACCTGATGTTCAAGAATTGATAAATACTTTTCAAAATGTATCAAGTTTATCTAATGATGAATTAAATAAATTAAAGGAAAAGTTTCCAGGTATTAAAGACAATGTGCATGAATTAGCAGGAAGGCTTAAGAAGATAGATAATAAAGGTGATATTGATGAATTATTAGATATGATAACAAATAACTGGCAAGATCAAAGTGACTTTTTTGCTAGTCCAGTTGAAATTCAAAATAATAGATTGTTTTCATGGCCTAATTATGGATCGGCAGTTACTCCTTTTTATACAGTTCTATGTTTATGGATTGGTGGATATATGCTTTCTATCATACTTGGAACTCATGCAAGTTCGTTTGAGGATGAAAAGAAACTAACACACAATGAAATATACTTTGGTAGAATGTTATTATTTCTATTTATAGGTGTAGGACAAGCAATAGTAGCTAGTATGGGAGCATTATTTGTATTACATGTTTATGCAGTTCATCCAATAATGTTTGTATTGTATTCAATATTTGTTAGTATTGTTTTTATGATTATAATTTATACTGCAGTTAGTATTTGGGGACATACAGGAATAATTATGGGGGTAATATTATTGGTAATACAAGTAGCTGGAGCAAGTGGTAATTTCCCTATAGAGGTCAATCCATCAATTTTTCAAAAAATATTTCCAATACTCCCTTTTACTTATGCAATAAGTGGAATGAGACAAATAATGGCTGGTATAGTATATTCAATATTAATAAGAGATAGTGTTATATTATTTGTATTTATGATAATATCCATTGTTATAGGGATTTTGCTTAAAGAATCAGCAAATAAAAAGAGACGAAAATTTGTTGAAAAATTAAAAGATAGTTCGATAATGAGCAGTTAAGGCCTATTGAATTGTTATTTTTTAGTGTATAGGAATTTGTAGGATTTCCAGTATATTGAAATATGAAAATATGAAACAATTATCAATTATCAATTATCAATTTTCAATGAAGGAAAAAAAGCCAAAGGCTTTTTGAGAATGAATTTAAAGAAAGCCTATGGTTTTCAACCTAAATTGAAAATTGAAAATTGACAATTGCAACATATATAGATATTAGAGGGATAGAATTATGAAGAATGCATTTAGAATTTATAAAAGAGATATGATTAAAATATGTACTAATTGGGTAGCAATAGGTATGATGATAATACTTATAATTATACCATCCTTATATTCCTTAATAAATATAGATGCCTCATGGGATCCGTATTCTAATACTAAGGGAATAAAAGTTGCAATTATAAATGAGGATAAGGGGACTGTTTTTAAAGAACAGGATGTAAATTTAGGAGATGAATTAGTCAAAAAGCTTAAGGATAATGATAACTTAGGTTGGGTGTTTTTAGATGACAAGGAAGCAGCAAAGCAAGGTTTGTTATTAGAAAAATACTATGCAACAATTGAAATACCTGAGGATTTTTCAAAAAATACTACAACAATTGTTGAAAAAAATATTGTGAAGCCTAATTTAATTTATACTGTAAATGAGAAGAAAAATGCAATAGCTCCTAAAATGACGGATTCAGGAGTGAATACTGTAAAAAGTGAAATAGATAAGAATATAATAAAGACTGTTTCAGGTGTATTATTTAAAGTTTTCAATGAAAAGGGCATAGACATACAAAATAATAGAGGGAAAATTAGAAAAATAGTTGATAATATCTATGAATTAGATAAAAATATGCCGGAACTTGAAGCCTTGGTAGATGGGGCTATTGAAGGGACACAAGATCTTTCGAAAGTATTGGACAAGACTAATGACATGCTTCCAACAATATCTGATACCCTTGATTCAACTAATGATTTGTTAGATAACAGCAATTCAGATTTAGATCAAACACAAAAATATTTATCTGATATATCTCCAAAAATAAAAGAAGACTTAGTTATGTCAGAAAAGATACTTGATAATTCAAGTGTAGAACTTAAAAATCTTGATGGCAATATTATACCAGAGGTCGCTAAAAAAACTTTATTAGCAGTATCTGATTCTACTAAAGCAACGCAAGAATCAATAAGTTCGACTAAGTCTAAACTTAGGAGTATAAAAAAGTTTATAGATAATATAAGTAAGATTAACATTGATTCATCTTCGATTACTGCAAATAGTTCGACACCAGATTCAATTAAGGCAGTAGAATCAGAACTAAATAATCAAGTAGAATCGTTAAAGAGCATGCAAAGTAATCTGAGTGATATAAGTGATGTAATTTCTAATACTGTAGATAAATTAGATATTATTAATGAAAAGCTTGGAATATTAAGTGATAGAACAGATGATGAACTTGCAAAATTAGATAATGGTGAAGGCTTAGATACTCAAACACTTAAGGATACCATAAAAGTAATAGATCAAGTTCATACCTTAGTTGCAGATATGACAGATAATTATGATTCGGAGGTTGTAATACCAGTTAAAAATGGATTTGAGTCAATTAGAAGTATTGTAGATAATGGATTAGTGCTAGTGAAAGAAGGCAGAGATACATTACCAGAAGTTGAAAATATATTAAGTGTTTCTAAGGATGCAGCAAATTTGTCTAATAATGAGTTAAATAATTTAAAAGAAAAATTGCCAGATGCTAAAGATAAAATTCATAAATTAGCCGATAAGCTTAAAGAATTGGATGATGATGGGAAAGTTGATGAATTATTAGATATGATGACTAATAGCTGGGAAAATCAAAGTGATTTCATGCAAGGACCAGTTGAAATAGAAGATAATAGATTATTTTCATTTCCTAATTACGGTTCAACAGCAACACCATTTTATACAGTACTTTGTATATGGGTTGGAGGCTTACTAGCATCTGCTTTGTTAACACAAGGAGCACCTGAATTTGAAGATGGAACAGCTATTAGACCTTATGAAATGTATTTAGGAAAATTACTATTATTTATTTCAATTGGATTATGTCAAGCAATAGCTGCAAGTTCAGGTGCTTTACTTATATTAAAAAGTTATGCAGTCCACCCAATAATGTTTATTGGTTATAGTACATTTATTAGTATTGTATTTGCATGTATTATTTATACGGCGGCTAGTATATTACATGATGTTGGAAAAGCGATTATTGTAGTTTTATTAGTATTACAAATGGCTGGATCAGGTGGAAATTTTCCAATCGAAGTTACACCAAGACTATTCCAAAAATTATATCCATTTTTACCTTTTACATATGCCATAAATGGAATGAGGCAAGTTATGGCAGGAATAGTATATTCAATATTACTTAAAGATATAGTAATGTTAAGTATATATATGTTTGTTTCATTAATTACGGGCTTATTATTAAAGGGTGTATTGAGTAAGCTAATAGTGATATTTGTGGAAAAGTTAAGGCAGAGTGGAATAGTGCGTCATTAAAATATAATTATCAAGAATAGCCAAATATTTTTATTTAATGGCTATTCTTTTTATAATGCACATTCCTTGATGTCATATATCTGGAAATTAAATTACCTATATATACATTTTAAGTGGAATAAAGTAATATATAAGAATAAATGATATAATAAAATTGTAACTTTGATATGATTTTCATAGGACGGGGGAAAAATGAAAGAAAATAGAGAACTACCAGATAGTTTTTTTGTAAATAAATATACGGCTATATATATTTGTATAACTAGTATACTTGCATATTGTATATTAAATTTTATATTCTATAATCAAAAGATAAATATATCTCTGATTTTTAGAATTTATTACATAACCCTAAGTATAGTTTTATTTATATTAATAGATCAGGTAAGAAAACTATATAAGCAATATGTTTCAAAAATTGTAGTAACATTTTTTTTATTGATTATTTTTATATCAGCCATTATATTTATAATAAACATTAATGAAAAAGATCTTTTAAGTCAATTTAGCATATACATAGATTTTAGTAAAGAAAGTTTTTTATTAATGGAAACTTTCACTAGTTATGCATTAAGTGAGTATTACATTAAAAACAAAGAATTAAATAAAGGATCTTACGGTATACTTATTTTAATTATTGTAAGCTTAGGATTAATTTATTATTCTGAGATGATTAATAATTTTATAAAGATAATATATTTCATTATTGAAGTACCGTTATTTGTAAAGATAATTTTAAATATGAAAAAATCAATGAATTCAAAAATAAAAGGATGGAATATTTTAAACATTTATATAGGTTCTACAATAATAATATTAATGACTAATATATATGGATTTTATAGTGATAATAAAGACATAAGTAATATATTAATTGAAATTATACATTTAATAAACTTCAGAATAGCTTGGAATGTTATTACTATAAAACTCATAAAAGAGCCATATAAAACTTTATCTAACTCATTAAATGAAAAAAATAAAGAATTAGATAAATTAAATGATGAAATAGTAGTTGGAAATAGGCAATTAGAAAAATCAATAAATATATTAAAAAGCAAAGAATATTTATACTCAACATTTTTTAGATTTATGCCTCATCCAATTATAATTTTAAATGCTAATAACGATAGAATTTTATTCGTAAATAAACAATTTTTAAAATTTGCTGGTATTTCTAAAATAAGAGACATAATAAATGAAAAAGTAAATAAATATATGGAATTTATTCCAACCAATTTAGAAAATAAAGATTATAATGCAATTTTTTATGTAGGAGATAAAAAAAAGTTTGTAGAAGCTAAATTGTTAGCCACTTATTCAGATTCTACAAAGAAATTAATATTAATTAAAGATAACACCTCAAAAGTAAAAATTGAAGAAATAAGAAAAGAAGTTGAAAATAGAAAGATTCAAGAGAATATTAGAACAGAATTTCTTTCAAGTATAAGTCATGATTTGAAGACACCAATAAATGTAATTTATTCAGCAATGCAAGTTGAAAAAATCTACATTGAAAAAGAAGATTTAGAAGTATTAAAGAAATATAATAATATATCTAAACAAAATTGTATTTCATTGATTAAATTAACTAATAATTTAATAGATAATTCAAGAATAAATTCTCATTTTTTAGTTCCAAGATTGGAAAATAAGAATGTAGTAGAAGTTATTGAAGATAATGTAATGTCATTAATTGATTATGTAAAATGGAATAATGTAGATTTAATTTTTGATACCAATACGGAAGAATGTTATTTAGATGTAGATTATGAATTTATGTTTAGAATAATTTTAAATTTAGTTTCAAATGCTGTGAAATTTACTCCTAATGGTGGCAAAATATATGTAATAATATCTGATAATAATGATAATGTTAATATATGTGTAAAAGATAGTGGGAGTGGAATTGAAAAAGAATTTATAGATAAAGCATTTAATAAATATTCAGTTGGTCAAAATTATAATACTAACCATAAAAGTGGAACTGGAATAGGGCTTTCTGTAGTTAAACAGTTAGTCGAATTGCAAGGTGGAAATATAGAAATAAAAAGAAATGAAGATATAGGAACAACTGTAAGTATGGAATTCAAAAAAGGAGAGTAGACATGTATAATAATAAAAGTCTCTTGTTTTTAAATAATATAAAAAATACTATTATTGGAGCTACATTATTAATTATATATACTGTTCTTGTGAAAAATTATATTACTTATTTTCTATTAAATAATATAATAACGGTGGCAATGATTTTGGTTTTCATTTATGTAAATATGATAAGAATAAAATTTGTTGATAAGACATTTATGAAATATTTTGAATTTAAATATTTTATTCTAATTATAATAATTATTTTGAATGTTATTGGTATCATATCTTTGTTTAAAGATCAACAAATAACTTATTTTGTTTTTCTATTTAGTATACAAGCTACTTTAGAGTGCTGCGAAATAGAAAATATTTTTAAATTTGAAAATAGTACTTTAAAAAGTATAATAATGTGTATTTTTTATATTATAATATTTATACTAATGTTTATTGTGTTTAAAGTAAATTATAGGCTGTCTAGTGATTATAGGTTATCTTTTTTTATAGGCAGTGTTGTAGTAAGTATTATAATAAGTGTAGGAGCCAGTATATCTGCTTTGGAAAATATGCTGAAAAATAGGAAAGAATTTTCCATTGGTGAATTTAGACAAGTAATATTCTATATATTTTCGATATTATTTTGTTATGTTGGATTACTATGCTTAACTCTTGGATATAATGAATTTGCTATGATTATAATATTTATAAAAGGTTTTACTTTCTATAAATTTTATAATTACATAATAAGTAAAGTATTAGATAGGTCATTGAAAAGAATTAATAATAATATAGAAATAGCAACAAAAACAAAAAAAGAACTTAATTCAATTTTGAAAAAGAGGAATACAATACTAAATGAAGCTAATGTAATGATAGGGAAAAGCCAAGATAAAAACAATGAATTAATAGATTTTATTTATGGTGGTGTATTTTTATTTTATCTTAATAAACTTCAATATATTAATAAAAGAGCATTAGAGACTTTGGGTGATGTAAACGCTGAAATTTTAGGAATGGATTTGAATGAATTTATTAATAAGTATTTTCATATCACACTATCAGACATAAAAAAGGCTGGAAATTACATTCATTTTGCAAAAATTAAGCATACAAATTTAGAAGTTGAGATATTTTTAACTTACATAGATGAAAAAAGTGAGATCCTTTATATTCATGATATGAGTGAAATAAATGAGAATAAAAAGATAAGAAAAGTTCTTGAAGAGTATTTAGAAGAAGATGAAATTAAAAAAGAATTTTTTGCAAATATTTCTCATGAATTAAAAACACCTATAAATATAATATTTTCTGCACTACAAGTTAATCAGATTTACTTAAAAGAAAACAATAATAATATAAGCTCTATTAATAAGAATAGAAAGATTATCAAACAAAATTGTTTAAGGCTTATTAGGACAATTAACAATTTTATAGACGCGAATAAAATTTCAGAAGGATATGTAATCCCGGAGCTAAGAATACATAATATAGTTGAACTTGTAGAAAATATATCGCTTGCATCCAATAAATATATACAATTAATTGAAAATACATTAACTTTTGATGCAGATCAAGAAGAAATTTATGTTAACTGTGACAAAGAAATGATCACAAGAATCATATTAAACATACTTTCAAACTCTGTTAAATACGGTAAAAAGGGTGGAAATATAAATGTTAGTGTAAGTACTTACGGGGATGATAATGTGCTTATAAAAGTTACAAATGATGGACTGAAAATAGATAAAAAAACCATTCCTTATATTTTTGATAAGTTTACCAAATTGAATAAAGCTTTTAATAGGCTTAAAGAGGGAAGTGGGCTGGGATTATTTTTAACTAAGGCTTTGATTGAACTTCAAGGTGGAAATATAAAACTGGTATCAAGTAGTAATGGAAATGAATTTATAATTACTATACCAAGGGCAAAACAACCATATAACAGTGAAGTTATTCATGAAGATTGGGAGACAAATCCAATAGAAGAAAAGATAGATGTAGAATTTTCAGATATATATATTTCTATGAAATAATTACTTATTATTAAGGATACATAGTTTTAAATGGACTCACATATATTATATTAATTATGTGAAATGAGAAATTTTTAAAACTTAAGGTGGTAATATATGATAAGTAAATCAAGAAAAAAGAAGAAAATTAGATTTGTGACCTTAATTATATCAATAGGAATTCCACTTTTATTTGGTGGAATCACATTATTACTCATTCCTAATATGAATTTAATATATGGAGATTTAGTTAAACCTATTTTTGCTCCTCCAGCAATAGTGTTTCCAATTATTTGGACAATACTTTATATACTTATGGGAATAGCTTCATATAAGGTATACATGCTAAAATATGATAATATTGATGTGAGTTCCGCACTGTTTGTTTATGCTATACAATTATTGCTAAATTTCTTATGGACATTCATCTTTTTTGGATTCAGACTATATGGATTATCATTTTTAGAACTTGTATTACTAATTTTATTTGTGCTATTAACAATAAAAAGATTTTACAAAAAAGCTGGAAAGAAAGTAGCATTATTGCTCCTTCCATATTTAATTTGGATTATATATGCTGGAGTCTTAAACTTCTTTATTTGGATGCTAAATGAAATGTAAAGAATATTCCACAATAAAGGGTATTGCGAATCAGACGAAATATAAAAATACTTGCAGTGTGAGGATAATTTAAATTTACTGCTTAACAACCGAAATCAGAGTTATGCGTTTGCTCCAGTTGCTGAGAATTTTCTGGATA